>CAIJTV010000033.1:0-4156 GCA_903823635.1 uncultured Planctomycetaceae bacterium | reverse complement strand
CGTCGGGGTTGAAGCTCCCGACCTTGCAAGCATCATCATCTGCGGTCAGCGCTCTGCCTCAGTGCCTTTGTGCCTCCGCGAGAGCCATTGTGTTTTTCTCACAGAGGCACTGAGCCAAAGAGTTCCTGGTCGTTCGGGTTAAAGCTCCCGCCCGTGCAAGCATCAACATCTGCAGTCAGCGCTCTTCCTCCGTGCCTCTGCGCCTCCGTGAGAGCCATTGTGTTTCTCACAGAGCCGCCGGGACCAAGCCTCAGCGTTGACACAGAACCTCAGGCTGAAACCAGGGCTTCGCCGACGCTCCACTCGCGGCCATTCCGAATAACTCGGCGATACAAAGTGTCCCGCTCAACAGGAACACGACCGGCTTCCTGAATCAGACGGTGTAACTGATCGACCGTCATTCCTTCCGGCGTCTTTGCACCGGCGTCGTGATAGATCAGCTCATGAACAACGGTGCCATCGATATCATCAGCACCGTAAGCAAGAGCCAGTTGAGCGGTCTGTTCGCCCAACATAATCCAGTACGCTTTGATGTGGTCAAAGTTATCCAGCATCAGGCGAGACAGAGCGACCATACGCAGGTCAAACAATCCATCCGGCTTCCGAATATTCGACAGTTCTGTATTCTCGGGATGAAACGCCAGAGGAATAAACGTCTGGAAACCGTGAGTCTCATCCTGCAGTGCTCGCAGACGCAGCAAATGGTCCACGCGATGCTTTGCTTTTTCGACATGTCCGTACAACATCGTCGCGTTCGATCGAAGCCCCAGTTCATGAGCAGTCCGATGCACATCGAACCAGACATCGCTGTCCGCCTTGTGCTCACAGATTTCGCGACGAACCTCTTCATCGAAGATTTCCGCACCGCCTCCGGGCATGCTGCCAAGCCCGGCTTCAACCATCTGCTCCAGAATCCACTTAATCGGTTGCTTGGTGATAAAGCTGAACCAACTGATCTCAACCGGAGTCCACGCCTTGATATGAATCTCCGGGCAGGTTTCGTGGATCACACGAACGACGTTCAAGTACCAGTCGAAACTCTTCTTGTGATGCAGACCTCCAACCACATGAATTTCAGTGGCTCCGGCTGCGCGACCTTCGAGAACTCGATTTCGCAACATCTCGTCAGTGAATGTATAAGCCTTCTCGTCTTTCAGATCCGCACGAAACGCGCAGAAGCGACAACGGTAGACACAGACGTTCGTCGGATTCAAATGGATGTTGGTGTTGTAATACACCACGTTACCGTTGCGTCGTTCTCGCACGGTATTGGCAAGCTGACCCAGCGTATGAAGATCGGCGGTCTCGTCCAGCAGCACGCCATCGTCAAACGACAGACGTTCACCGGCCAGAACCTTATCAGCGATCGCTCGAATTCGTGAGTCAGAGATGGACAGATTCATGTTCTTGTTCCGCAGGCAAATAGAATTCAGCCGTTTCAGAAGAGCCAGATGTCCAGGCATCCGAGCACCAGGATTCCGAAACTGATGATGGCGTTCACATTGAAGAAAGCAACATTGACCCGATTCAGATCGTCGGGCCGCACCAGTCGATGTTCATACAGCAGTAGTCCGGCGATGGCGACAACGCCCGCCAGAAACAGCAAACCGAGACCAGCCAGCCACCATAACAGCACGAGCATCAGGATTGTCAGAAGATGGCTGAGAAACGCCAGTCTCAACGCGGCCTTGACGCCAATCCGAGCAGGAATGCTGTGCAGCTTTCGTTCGCGATCAAAGTCAGCGTCCTGACAAGCATAAATAATGTCAAAGCCACCCACCCAGAAGAAAATTACTCCGGCCAGCAAAGTCGGGATCAGAGCAAATTCATCTCGCACGGCAATCCACGCGGCGATCGGAGACATCATCAAGGCTGCTGAAAGCCAGTAGTGACAAAAGCTCGTCCAGCGTTTGGCCCACGAGTAGCCCAGCAGGAACAACAGCACCGGGACCGACAAATAGAGTGGCAGCCGCTTCGGCAGAAAGATCATCGTCGTCGCAATGAAAACGAGACTCATCACCAGCGTAAACAACGTCACCGCTCGGACGGAAAGCAACCCTGCAGGAATATGACGCTTGGCCGTGCGAGGATTCTCTTTGTCGATATCCCGATCAACCAGCCGATTAAACGCCATGGCGGCTGATCGCGCAGTCACCATGCAAATCAAGATTCCCGCCAGATCACGCCAGCGAAAGATGCTGTCTGCCTGAGCCCATGCGATCACCGCCGACAACATGGCAAATGGCAGCGCAAAAATGGTGTGGCTGAAACGAATGAGTTCCAGAAAATGTTGAACTCGCACCCACATGGACATCGAAATGGACTTTGCAGACCGCGTTCTATTGCGGAAAACTCACGATGATAATCAACCTCGGAAGAATGATATACATAATCTCAGCCTTGAACCGCTCAACAAGCCCACACGGGGGGCTTTTCTCTCTGGTTGGATCACCGAAGGGAAATTCCTCGGAAAATTGACTGCACGCCTCCGTTCCCCACTCTCCGCAGTAACGGTTTCGTCGGGCATTGAGCAGTCAGTCCCAATGAATCGTGCAATGCCACCAGGGCGTCTCGGCTCGAGCAATTCTCAAGAGCATCCCGCACAACCCGCGATCAAATAACAGACGAAAGCTCGTAATTTGCTGAAACCCTTATCCAAAGCGCGGGCGTCAAAGGGAAAGATCGCAGGAGCAGTCGAATCTGATCGACTCAATCTGGCGGACTATTGATTCAATTGGTTAATCGCAAGCCTGCCAATAAAGAAAGCCCCTGCAGAGCAGGGGCTTTCAGATCATGCTGTTTTGCATGCGGATTGATCACACCGGACAACAACAGCCGGCTCTATGATCAACCGATCAGAATTCACCAATGACGTTGCCATCGGCGATGTAAGCCAGACGCTGACGAGTCGTGGCGTCGATGTTCTCACTGATGAAGCGAACGGAACCATCGCCCAGCAGAGCCTGCATTCCGCCTGTGTGCATGCTGCCGGGAGTGCCCCACTCACCGAGCGTACCAGGAACATTCTTGATGCTCCATGGCGTACCAGGTCCCCAGCCACAGCAATCCCAGTCATTGATCTTGCGCTGACCATTCAGATTTGCGAAGTCAATCCCGTTGCCTACGTGCTGATTACAGGCCCATGAACCTGTGATTCCGTCGTAAACGTTGAGTGTTGTTTCAACAATTGCAACAGTGTTGCTGGTGCCATCGGTCAGGTCGCGCATGTTCGTGTTGGACTGAGCACCGAACATCGTGCGTGTCGTCTGGCCCAAATTGCTCCACAGAGTTGACGGCTGTCCGCTGGCACTGAACCCGTAGGTAGATTTGTAGGAAGCAACGTTCGTTTCACATCCGTAGTTTCCATCGAAACCTGCAAATGTCTGCCTCCCGCTATCTGAAGGGCAAAGCAAAGCCGCCAGCTTTACCGCCGACGCAGCCGCATTCGCTGCCGTTGGACCGCCACTCGCCAGTGGTGCTGCTCCACCGTTTCTCCAGCGACCCATCGCTGCAGAATGATCAATCGAGCTATACAGAGCAGCCTGTTCAAAATACGGCAGCAACAAGACCCAGCCGGTCTGATTCTTTTGCAGCGGCATAATCGCCGTGTTGCTGTTCACAGTTGACGCAGCGGCATTGCTGGCGTACGGGAACATGTTTGCCGTATCGTGATAATTGTGCAGTGCCAGGCCAATCTGCTTCAGATTGTTCTTGCACTGTGTGCGGCGAGCCGCCTCGCGAGCCTGCTGCACGGCAGGCAATAACAGGGCAATCAGGATCGCAATGATCGCGATTACCACAAGCAGTTCGATCAGTGTGAACGCTCTTGCTCGGCGCATTCTGCTGCGGAAGGCAGCGGTCCCGTTGGTCATCTTCATAAAATAGTACCCTCTGAATGAGAACGACAAAACTGTCGAAGAAACATTCCTCGACATTGACTGCAGTGCTGTCAGCATCAAGCCGCAAGCTATTTCCCGGTGGCAATTGTGAACTCGATGTCTGTCTTCCCGCCTTCCGGGATGTCGACACGCCGAGTCAACGAGGCCATTTGATCGGGCTCCGGATTGCTCCAGTTCTTAGCGATAGTTTCTTTGGCCTGAACCATCGCTGGAGAATCGCGCTCACCCAACGGACTCCCATCAGGCTTCACATAGCG
>CAIJTV010000032.1:0-4255 GCA_903823635.1 uncultured Planctomycetaceae bacterium | reverse complement strand
GGTGGACTGCGATCAGTAACGATATTCGCCAGTGTGAGAATACGAACTGTTGAATGTCTTTTAATATTCGATAAGGCACGGAGCACCCTGAGGCGAGGAAAGTCAAATTATTCTGTACGCGGCCACGATTGAGTTAATGATCTGAATAATGTACCCCGCGAACACCCAGCCTCAATTTATGCCGCCTGAAGAATAAGTTCCGTGTTCACTCTGAAATCATCTCGTTTCGACCCCCAGCCTCGCAATCATAAATGTCGTAATTCCTTTCAGCCAAACGAATAACCTGCGGATCGTGACGCAGAAAACACTCATTTTCCCCGACCTGGCTCCCTGTTGATGAGACGGCGACGTGGCTCGTTGACTTTTGCTCACTAGACTGCCACCCTCTCGCCATGTTCCTCGCGCAAGAAAGTCCTCGCGCGAGACCGGTTATTGGCCGATTCCTGCAATTCAGCGGGATCATTCGCTTTTACCC
This sequence comes from uncultured Planctomycetaceae bacterium, assembly GCA_903823635.1. Lineage (GTDB taxonomy): Bacteria > Planctomycetota > Planctomycetia > Planctomycetales > Planctomycetaceae > SXXK01. The sequence goes on along the minus strand of CAIJTV010000032.1, from coordinate 3,780 downwards.
GGGAAGACCTTGTCTCGACGGGAAGACCTTGTCTCGAACTGCATCCGGGTAAGATTCCTGGCCTGACGCTGGGAATTTGCCTGGTAACACACAAAACACGGCCATGGTGGTGCAACGCCATGCCGAACTCCGATGACGCTTTCAGTCTTACTGTTCTCTCAGAATTGATGTACGTATGCTCCTGAGAATTACAAATCTCAGAACTCCTGTTGAACTGCCCGAGCACGAATTGCCCGGTGAAGTTGCAAACCGTCTGGATGTTCCGCTGGCTGATCTTCAGGGACTGAAGATTCTGCGCAAGAGCATGGATGCGCGGAACCGGTTTCGACTGGAGTATGTTTACTCCCTTAGTCTGACAATTGCGGACGCGGATATTGATCGATTTCGCCACGGTTATGGAATTGATGTGGCCGAGTGGGAGGCACCTGGATTCGAACAGCCGGTTCCCGGAGATCAGCCGCTGCCGCATCGCCCGGTCATTGTCGGCTCCGGTCCGGCCGGTTTGCTGGCGGGATACTTCCTGGCTCTGGAGGGTTACCGACCTCTGATTATCGAACGAGGTCAGGCGGTTAAGGAACGCGTGCCTGCGATTCGAAAATTCGATTCGGGTGGCGAACACGATAACGAAAACAACTATCTGTTCGGCGAAGGTGGAGCAGGTTGCTTCAGCGATGGAAAACTAACCTGCCGCATTACTGGTCCGGATGTTGACTGGGTGTTGCAGAGCTTTGTTGATTGCGGCGGTCGATCGTCGCTCATTTATGAGCACCGTCCCCATCTCGGCAGTAACAAGCTGCCCATGATCTGTCGCAACTATCGACGGAAGATCGAGGAACTCGGGGGCGAGTATCGCTTTGGCTGTCGAATGGAGGGGATGAGGTTCGAAGACGGCCATTTGGCCGGAATTGAAACCTCGTCGGGATTTATTCCCACCTCAGTCTGCGTGCTGGCGATCGGCCATAGTGCTCGCGACACCTACGAAATGCTGCTGGAGACGGGCTTACCGTTGCAGCAAAAAGCATTTCAGCTTGGATTGCGTATTGAGCAGCCGCAGGAAGTTGTCAACGCCAGGAAGTATGGTCGCGATGAATATTTGACTCTGCTTGGTGCGGCGGATTATTCGATTGTCGCGAAAGGCCAGAAGGATCTTTTCACGTTCTGCATGTGCGCGGGCGGGGTTGTGATTCCCAGCGTGTCTGAGCCGAACATGTATTGTTCAAATGGCATGAGCAACTCCCGTCACGATTCGACGTTTGCCAACAGTGGTCTCGTCGTCACCCTGGAACCTCATGAATTCGGCAGTTCGCATCCGCTGGCCGGGGTGCATGTGCAGCGGCAATATGAATCCCTCGCCTTCCAACTGACCGGAGGCGATTACAAGGCCCCGGTGCAACGAGCCAGTGATTTCCTTGCGAACCGCACACCGTCACCGAACGAACACTTGCCGTCGTCTTATGAACGAGGAACCTCCGCGAGAAATCTGTCTGCCGTGTTGCCACCGCCAATCATGAAGGCCATGATGGCCGGCTTACCGCTCATGGATCATCAGTGGAAAGGTCAGTACCTCAAAGACGCAGTGCTCGCCGGGCCGGAGATGCGCGGTAGTTCGCCGGTACGCATTGATCGAGATCACCAGACGATGGAGATTCCGGCAATGCCCGGAGTTTATCCAATTGGCGAAGGAGCCGGCTACGCTGGCGGAATTGTGACCGCCGCCGTCGATGGTTTGCGTGCTGCAAAGAAGATTGTTGCTCGCTATCGTTGCACAGAAGATGCATAGGCGGTGAGTAGCAGGGCAGGCGAATTCGGAATGGCTGTGACTTCTGCGGCGTAGAGTTCGCCAACAACCCAGGAGACGAACTCAGCAGAATTCGCGACAGTACGGATGCTGATCGCGGAACGAGGCAACGATTGTGTTACAGCCAACTTGATCGCTAAAGTGTTCCCCGTGTCGAATCGTTTCCGTCAGCCGGGGGATTAGCGCTGTGTTCGTTTGTAACAGATTTCAAAGAAGTTCGCTCGTTGCGGCCGTGATGACGTTGATGATGCCTGGCGTGGCACTCCCTTTCATTCAGGAGTTGTCCGCTGCAGAACCGAAGCGGCCGAACATTCTGTTCTTTTTCGCCGACGACTGGGGACGCTACGCCAGTATTTATGCTGATGCGAACGGCCCCGGAGGTATCAACGATGTGGTGAGAACTCCGAACTTTGATCGCATCGCGCGGTCTGGTGTGCTCTTCCGCAATGCTCACGTGAATGCTCCGTCGTGCACGCCTTGTCGCAGTTCTTTGTTGTCCGGTCAGTATTTCTGGCGAACAGGTCGCGGGGCGATTCTGCGAGGAGCGGTGTGGGATGAAACGATTCCGGCTTATCCGTTGCTTCTGAAAGATGCCGGCTATCACATCGGAAAAACGTATAAGGTTTGGAGTCCAGGCTCGCCCGCTGACGCACCATACGGAGGGCAGAAGTTTTCTTTCCAGAAATCTGGTGGTCGCTTCAATCAGTTTTCTCAGAACGTGACGAAGCTCATTGGTCAGGGAGTGAAACCTGAAGATGCCAAAGAGGAACTCTATAGTGAGATTCGCGGCAACTTTGCTGCCTTTCTGGAAGCTTGTCCAGCCGATCAACCGTTTTGTTATTGGTTTGGTCCTACCAACGTGCATCGTTCGTGGACGAAAGGCAGCGGTAAGAATCTGTGGGGCATTGATCCCGATCAGCTGAAAGGCAAGATGCCGGCTTATCTGCCGGATGTTCCTGAGGTACGAGAAGACCTGGCCGATTACTTCGGAGAGATTGCCGCGTGGGATGCCGGCATTGGAGTCCTTTTGAAGCAACTGGAAGAATCGGGCGAACTTGAAAACACTTTGATTGTGATCAGTGGCGACCATGGTGCCCCCGGGTTTCCTCATGGCAAATGCAATCTCTACGGCTTTGGGACTGGCGTTTCACTGGCCATCAGTGGTCCGGGTGTGAATGGCGGACGAGTAGTCGATGACTTTGTTAATCTGACGGATCTGGCTCCCACGTTTCTGGAAGCAGGGAACGTGCCGGTTCCGGAGGTCATGACCGGACGCAGTTTGTGGCCTGTATTAAAGTCGGAGGCAAGCGGTCTCGTCGATCCTGAACGCACGTGGGTTGTGACTGGCCGTGAACGGCATGTCGAAATTGCTCGCGCGGATTACAGTCCTTATCCACAACGAGCGATTCATACGGCCGACCATCTGCTGATCGTCAATTTTCGTCCTGAGCGCTGGCCGCTGGGGGATCCTTATCGGCTGGATGGAGATGATGTTCCTACAGCAGAAGAGATCACAAATTCAACTCGAGTGACTCATCCTGATGAAGACGCAGGTCCGACTAAGGCGTGGCTCGTCGGAGTCAGAAATTCACCGGAGTGGAAGTCGCACTACGACTGGGTTTATGGCAAGCGTCCGAAGTATGAACTCTACGATCGCCGCAAGGATCCTCATGAAACGAAGAACGTTGCGGAAGACCCCGAGTATGCTGACGTGAAGGCCGCTCTGGAGATGCAACTTCTCGCAGAGTTGAAACGGACCGGGGATCCTCGCATGATCGACGACGGCGTCTATTTTGAAACGCCACCTCTGGCCGGCCCGCTATCAGATGAAGCCACATTCTGGGAAAAGCCAGCGAAGAAGAAACGCTGAAATCTGCAATGTGCCATACAACGGATTCGAATGCGTGTCGCTCCGATCGCAATGCTATCTTTAGAATGAGCCGCAGCATCCCGAGCCGGTGCTGTTCCAGCGTCGGCCGAGT
>CAIJTV010000031.1:0-3415 GCA_903823635.1 uncultured Planctomycetaceae bacterium | reverse complement strand
TCAGGCGAAAATCTCTGCCGGCATATCGGAACGTCAGTTTCTTGTGATCAAAACCAAGACAATGCAGCATCGTCGCATGCAGATCATGAACACTGGTCGGCTTGTCGACAGCCTTAAATCCGATGTCATCAGTTGCTCCGTAGACTGTGCCTCCCTTGATTCCACCGCCAGCCAGCCACACGCTGAAGCCCCAGTGGTTGTGATCGCGACCGGATTGAGGTTTACCGTCTCCGGAGAGTTCGACCGTCGGAGTCCGGCCAAACTCGCCTCCCCACAGGATCAGAGTATCCTCAAACAGACCTCGCTGTTTCAAATCCGTCATGAGAGCAGCAATTGGCTGATCAATTTGTCCGGCCAGGTTTCGATGAGCTGCCTCAATGCCCGCATGATTATCCCATGGCTGCCCGGCACCATGCCATAGTTGAACATAACGCACACCTCGCTCCAGCAGACGACGCGCGATCAGCGTTTGGCGTGCATGAATTCCTTCTCCGTACATCTGCTGGATATGAGCCGGTTCACGGGTCACGTCAAACGCATCGGCCGCATCGTGCTGCATACGAAACGCCAGTTCAAACGACTGAATCCGCGCGTCGAGTCTTTGATCGATTCGCTGAGCCCGATGTTCTGCATTCAGTCGAGCCAGCAGACTCAACTGCCTGCGCTGCGCCTCCGTGGCGATCTGGGGATGTTCGATATTTTCAATGAGCCTGCTCAGCTCTTTATGCTGTGAATCAACATAGGTTCCCTGAAACGCACCAGGGAGAAATGCCGACTGCCAGTTTTCCGTGTCCTTGATCGGAAGCCCACCGGGACACATCGCGACAAACCCCGGAAGGTTCTGATTCTCGGTCCCAAGCCCGTACAGAACCCATGCTCCCATGCTTGGCCGCGGTTGCACGGAGTCGCCGCAATTCATCAGCATCAGCGAGGGTTCATGATTCGGCACCTGCGCGTACATGGAACGAATCACGGCAATGTCGTCGATGTGGGCGGCCGTCCGGGAGAAAATCTCACTGACTTCGATACCCGACTGACCGTAACGGCGAAACTTAAACGGAGAAGGAAATGCGGCTCCGGTCTTACGTTCGGTCAGCAGATTATCTCCCAGCGACTGCCCGGCGTATTTGCTCAGCAACGGCTTATGGTCAAACGTATCAACGTGGGACGGACCACCATTCAGGAAGAAATGAATGACGCGTTTGGCCTTCGGCAGAAAGGGAGAAGGCCGATCATTTAATGGACCAGCTTCCATCGCGCTCAATCGACCGTCTGCATTCAGCACATGGGCCAGACCGAGCGCGCCAATACCCAGAGCAGAACGCTGCAGCATTGAACGACGATCGGAGGTCTCCTGAAACGCAGATACCGGTGCGGCAATTGAGCGGAGCCCGCCAGACGCGGTACCCGGATTCGTCAGAAGTGATTTCAGAATATCGTTTCGCATGAGGAAACTCTCGAGCGAGGAACACAAGGCAGGATGAGCTGGTCGGCTCAGGCACCGTGAATTCGAAATTAGTGAATTCGGAATTCCAGTCGCGCCAACGCGGGAGTTGTAATCATACCCAGAATTGCCGCTCAGACGAAACGAAGAACTCCGGCCTTAGGGCACTTCGACCCAGCTTCGAGATTGATGGCTTCTGAGAATTGCATCGCAAATCCTGATTTCGCGATCTCCATCAGCAAATGTCGGATAACTCTGCCCCGAAAAATCCCGCTGCTGAATTGCATTGTAGAACGCCGCAAAACAGCCGCGGAAGGAGTCCGCGTAGCCTTCATTGTGACCGCCCGGATAAGCCGCATGAATTGCTGCTGCTGGCGAAAGCAGACCTGGATCGCGAATCAATGTTTCATTCGAGCGATCTCGATGGCCCATCCAAAGCTCGTTAGGTATTTCGCTGTTCCATGCACAGGCTGACTCAGAACCTGCGACCTCAAACCGCAGACAGTTTTTTCGCCCGGCATTCACCTGAGACACATGCAAGCTTCCCCTCGCGCCGTTCTCAAATTGCAAAAGAATCGCGCCGTAGTCATCGGTAGAAATCTCAACGGGCTTCCTTGCCGATTCGACTGATTCGTCTGCCGCTGAGAAGGTTGTGATTTCACCGACGGGCCTGTTGCGAACAGCATGGACAGTCATCAGATCCGCACAGACTGCAGTGATTCGAAGTCCAGTCATCCATGTGATCAGATCAAGCCAGTGTGTACCAATGTCGGCAACGGCTCTGAGAGCACCCCCCTGACTGGCAAGCACTCTCCAGTTGTAGTCGGTGCTCTTAAGAAGCCAGTCCTGAATGTAGCTTCCGTTCACATGCAGAACTTTCCCCAGACTTCCATTTTGAATCCGACAACGCACCTCAGAGCAAAGAGGATAAAAGCGGATGTTGTAGTTAACGGCCGTCGCCAGTTGATCGAACTGTTTCGCCAAATGGACAAGCTCAGCAGATTCCTGGCTGTCCATCGCCAGAGGCTTTTCGCAAAGAACATGCTTGCCGGCTTTCAAGGCTCGTGACACCAGATCGAAGTGAGATTGATTCGGAGTACAAACATGAACGCAGTCAATCTCCGAGTCTTCCAGAACCTCCTCAATTGACAGGTAGGTACGATTCAAGCCGTACTTGCTTGCCGCAGCCAGGCTCTTTGCTTCGGATGATCCCAGCATCCCGGTGACATGGACACCGATTCTGCGAAGGGCATCCTGATGAACCCAGCTCATAAAGCCTGTGCCAATAATGGCTGTTTTCAGCGGGCGCATTGAATTCTCCTGGGATCACAGAAACCAATGAATGGCAGCGTTTGACATTGAAGAAGTCCAGGACCCGACGACTTCGATGTGAAGATATCGAGGTTCCGACGGGGGATTGGATTGAATCTCCGTAAGGAATTCGCAATCCTTAACAGTCCTCGAAGTGTATCACACGGGCGTGCGGTCGAAATGGATGTCAGAATCATGGTCCGAAAAACAATGCTGTTGCCAGAATTGCTGGTACTAGTGGCATTACTGATCCCGCAGCATAGTGTTTGGGCCAGCGATTTTCGGTATTCAGACTCAGCTGACGTGGTTGTTGCAAGTTCGCAGGTTCAGCAGTCACCGGAAAAGGACTACGGCTTCGAAGATTGGTCGCGGCTCCTCGGCCGCAATGCCGCTCAACTTGATCAGGACCTTGAAGAGACCATTCGGCTATGCACGGAAACGATTCAGCTCGCGCAGGCTTGCGATCAGCCGGCCGTCGTTGCCATCGCCATGATGCAAAGGGCAAGTGCAAGGTCGAGTTTGGAGGGAATAGAAGCAGGAGACAACGAGTTCCGTCGGGCACTGGAACTATTTCCTCTCAACAATCATCAGACCTAGAGGCTGTTTCAAAACCTGATTGTAGATATTTCAATGGCAGGGAGTTTGCATTTGTGTGAGAGC
>CAIJTV010000030.1:0-2365 GCA_903823635.1 uncultured Planctomycetaceae bacterium | reverse complement strand
GCTTAGATACTTCGCCCAAGCTTCCTGATGTTGCTTGGCCTGTTCGGCGTTGAAGGGGGCGATGGCTGGCGGTGGAGCGTCCGCGGGCCAGCCGTGCCAAGAGGGATTTTCGATTGGTGATTTTTGATTGCCGATTTGAGAGGCTGGGTCGGTGGATTGCGGGGTTCCGCCGGCAACGTCGGGGTTGGATTTGTCTCGGTTGATGAGGACAACGGCGATGATGGCAGCAACGGCGATGAACGCGGCGAAGAGCAGCGGGCGTTTCAAAGTAGCCGTCTCGCTCCGCCGAGACGAGCCTTCCAGGGCGGCACTCGGTTGAGCTATTGCAGGTTGCAATGACGGTTGATTCGGCGATGGACGGTTAGCAGACAAATGGGCCGCTGATGAAGGCTCATCTCGCGGAGCGAGATGGCGACTTTGGGGCAGAGCAACGCATGTGACGACACCGTTAAGCTGCAACTCCGATCGACATTTCCCCAGCAACTCTGCAACTTCTTTGGCCGACTGAAATCGCTCTTCCGGCTTCTTTGCGAGGAGCTTGTTGATGATCACGACCAGCCAGTCGGGAAGTTCAGGCACGATTTCCTGAAGGGCTCGCGGCGTGTCCTCGGCGACTCTTCGCAGCACTGCCACCGTACTGGGAGCTCGAAACGGAGGTCGGCCGCACGCCATCTGATACAGCACACTGCCAAGGCTAAAGAGATCGGTTCGATGATCCAGAGGTAGCCCCATCGCCTGCTCGGGAGCCATGTACATCGGCGTCCCGGAGATCATGCCCGATCGAGTCAGGCTGGCATCATCAGCAGCGCGAGCCAGTCCGAAGTCGGTGATTTTGACTTTTTGATCGACGACGCCCTCGATCAGAATATTACCGGGCTTAATGTCACGATGAATCAGGCCCAGAGCATGAGCCGCCGCGAGCCCACTGGCGGTTTGCTGGCCAAGGTACAGCACTTCTGTGACGTCCAGCGGGCCGTTTTCGTTGAGCTTATGCTGAAGTGTGTACCCGTCGATGAACTCCATCACCAGATACGGCAATGGCTCCTCTTCCACACTGTGAACGGCCACGATGTTTTCGTTGCGGATCGCTGCGGCAGAACGAGCTTCCCTCAGAAATCGTTTGCGAGGCGGCGACGTCGCGGCCATCTGAGGATTCATGACCTTGATGGCGACATGACGATGCAGCTTTTCGTCGAAGGCCTTGAAGACAACGCCAAAGCCGCCCTGACCGAGCACTTTCAGGATCTCATAGTGCCCCAAAGTCCCGATGGACCCCGCTTTTTTCGACGGTTGCAGGAAGCTCAGATCGACACGACGCTCGGCTTCGTCATCATCACAGGAATCATCATCCCCTGAATCCCCAGTCCCTGGAGTGAACGCCCTGACGATTTCCGTGGAGGACTGCGCGTCGCTAACCTGCGGATTCACCAGCTTTTGATCAGCGCGAGTCTCCGGCAGTTTTCCATCAAAATCAACCGCAGGAATCTCAAGGAACGACCCGGCCTCGTTGTGCGACTTCAGCAGCGCGGCAACTCGAGCGAACAGTTCAGCGTTTCCTTCGCACGCCTTTTCAATGAAGGTTTGCCGTGCCTTCGGATCAGAAATTTCCACGGCGGCATCGAAAATCACTCGTTCGTTGATTGGCATTGGTTGCTCTGTGCAAAAAGTCCCTTTGACCAGACTCGCCGAATTCACGGGAAAACAGCGATCCCGAGACGCCGAAAGCTGAAACCTTCAACGCTCATAGGTCAGTGCGAGGGACTCACAGAATCTACGCCAGAATTTCTTAAAAGAGAATCCCGGAAAGCCATTGTGTGCTATGAAACTTCCCGATGGAGCCACGCTTTGGCGAAGACCCAGACTCGGTCGGCCGTTCGTGGCGAAATATCCATCGCGGCGGCAGTCTCAGCAATGGTCAGGCCGGCAAAGTAACGCAACTGCACCAGTTCTGCGGCTGTGGCATCCACTGCTTGGAGCTTTGTCAGCGCGGCGTCGATGGCGATCAGATCTTCACGTGGCGAGGCCGCCTCAATCTCCAGCAAGTCCAGATCCTCGCGAACAACCTCACCGCCGTGTTTAATGCGCTCTTTTCGGCGAGCCTTCTCAATGAGAATCCGTCGCATCGCTTCCGCTGCGGCACCAAAGAAGTGACCACGCGTCTTCCATTGCTGAATCGTGCTGGTATCCACAAGTCGCAGAAAAGCCTCGTGAACCAGAGCAGTGGCCTGCAGTGTCTGCGGCGTCCGTTCCCGATTGATCCGGCTCGCCGCAAGTCGTCGCAGTTCGTCGTACACCAGCGGCAACAACTGCTCCGCGGCGTGAGTGTCACCCTGTTCAATTGCCGTCAGGAGCACTGTGACTTCAG
>CAIJTV010000029.1:0-6580 GCA_903823635.1 uncultured Planctomycetaceae bacterium | reverse complement strand
TCATCTCGTGTATCCTGAGTCGCATTCCTGATCGGCTGACCTTCCCTGGGTTCCTTGATAGGGCTTTCTCATGTCTCGACGTAGTCCCGTTTCAGTTCTGGTTGTTGCCTTAATCATGGGCTTTGCGCATTTGTTGCAGGCTGATGAAATCAAGATGCTCGTTTTGCCAGGTGAGGCGTTTCGTGTTGAAGGGCGACCGGCCTTTATTCTGTGGCCCGAAGAGTCTCTGCGAAAGACGCCACAGCCGTGGGTGTTCTACGCGCCGACTCTGGCCGGATATCCGGATGAACATGAAAAGTGGATGCACCAGCAGTTTCTCTCGGCCGGCGTTGCTGTGGCTGGAATTGATGTGGGAGAAGGTTATGGAAGTCCGGCTGCTCGAAAGCTGTTCGACGCCTTTTATGATCAGATGACGGCCCAACGCGGATTGGCGAAGAAGCCCTGTTTGTTGGGACGAAGTCGTGGAGGATTGTGGGTGACTTCGTGGGCATGTGATCATCCGGAACGCTTTGCCGGGCTGGCCGGCATCTATCCCGTGTTTGATTTTCGCACGTACCCGGGCCTGGAAAAAGCAGCACCGGCTTATGAGATGACTGCCGCAGAGCTGGAGCAACAGCTCGACAAACATAACCCCATCGCACGCATGTCCGTTCTGGCCAAAGCCAAAGTGCCGGCCCTGATGATTCATGGGGATGAAGATGTCGTTGTTCCGCTGAAGGAAAACTCCGCTACGTTTGCTGAAACCTACAAGGCCCATAGGGCCGAAGATGCAGTGACCGTCATTGTGGCCAAAGGTCAGGGGCACAACTTCTGGGAAGGATTCTTTCGATGCCAGGAGCTCGTGGACTTCACCATCGCTCGCGCCAAGGCTGGTGCGGAAACTCCGTAGGCTGTTGATTAGTCGCGTATTGAATATTGTTTTGTTTAACGGCGAGCCGCAGGCGTAGGCGAAATCAGGCGACGACGCCTGCGGCTTGCCGTTAAGCGACTCAATCAACAGGTCGTTAGAAGAATCACTTCTCATCCGCCTTCTTGAAGTCCAGCGTCACGTTGCGATTATCGAAGCTGAATTGAATTCGCTGATCGGCTGAATTGATATGCATCCATAGCAAATTCAGCGTCGTGCCGATGTCGTCGTCGTTGTAGAGATCTTTTCCGGTGCGAACATCGATCACACGAGCCCCATAGTGGGTGCCACGGATCGGGCTCCCGGGATTTGTCGTTCCGCCGCGCGATAACAGCAACAGGGCTGGGGAATTCGGAAGTAAAACGGATCTTTCAGAGACCGCCAGTCGAATATGGCGATGATCGAGCGGCTCGTCCCACGCCAGTGTCATGTCGTTTTCACGTATCCCGTACATCCGGCCATAAACATGGAGGGCATCGATCACAGGATCATACTCGGCCAGATTGTCATCGATTGAGTCCGGCAGGATGACATAATGACCGCTGGAGTGTTGCAGGATGAGTTCTCGCGGAAGTTTCACAGCGGTGACATCGTGTTCCGCCAGAATTCGTCCAGTATCGGTTTGTATCAGCTTCAATGACCGTCCTTCACTCAGGACGGCGATTACATCGTTAGCAACATTGGAGAAGACCGTTTCCTGAGGCAGATCGATCGACCACTTGACGGTATCCGTCAGCAGATCTCGGTTCTCGACAGTCGCCTTGCCTGCCGTCAGACGAAACAGCACGCACGAGTCCCCCTGCAGGACGATTCTCCAAAGGAGTTCAACACCGGCTTCGACTTCGATATCGCGGACCGAAGAGCCAACATTCAAATTGGCGTCACCCCACCACTCGGGAAGCCGTGAAACGGATCGCACTGAGCCATCAACGAGACTACGAACTTCGATCTGACGTGAACCCTCCGAGAGAACCAGCACGTTATCTCCGCTGCAAAGCAAAACGGCATCACGAGCGATACCGTCCGTTTGCCAACTACGCATCCCGGTGAGCGGATCCAGCACAATCAATCGGCGACCCGCAATGACCGGAATACCAAGGGGTGTTGCCGGGCCGACGGGATAAAAGCCGGCTGGCTGAGGGTAATACTGAGGAACTCGTTCCGATGGCGGCACGTAGTCACGGAAGTTGTCGATATCAGTATCTGCTGCAAGCCGCTCAATGTTTCGACGCCAGAGCTCTCTCGGTTCACCTGCTGCATTGAGTTGTGCCGGATCAACCGCGATCAAAGTTCCGCTAAGATTCAGCAACAGCAAGTGTCCGTAAGCGACAATATACGATTGCGCACCGTACCCATAGTTGTTTTCGACGGGAATGCCGAACGTTTTAGTTTTCCAGCGGATCTGTCCCTGAGCATCGTAGGCATAAACTTCGCCGGCAGTTCTCACGCGGACGAAAGACCAGTCGCGATAAACGCCCTGAGGCCCGAAGAAGGGAATCAGCTTATCTGGTAGACCGTCCGGCAGCTTTGTGGGCTCCATCATGGTGCGGTCCGGCGATTCTTCGACTTTCGGGGCATCGCCCCAGATGAGCGGGGGCTTAGCAGCAGCAGCAGCGTCATCGGACTTTTCCCAGGCAGCAATGTGCTGATCGCGCAAGGTCTGGTCGGCCATTTTGAAATGAAGCAGGTTGTTCGCGTCAATCGGCTGGGCCAGATCCTTGAGCCATGACTGGATAGCCGAATGATCATTGGCTGATTTCCATTGCATCAACAAATCGGTGGCTGCGGACGCTGCTGTCGACGCTGAAGACTGACTGATTTCCAGTCGAGCAAACTCCTGAAGCAGCCAGCGATGATCGTCCATGGTCTGCATTTGAGAATTCTCCAATGAGGCCAGCGTCAACTGCGGCAACCCGCAGGACATCAGGCAGCATAGAAACTCGAAACGCAGGGGATCGTCTGGCAGAGAATTCAGGGTCTCCACGGACGAATCCCGCAGGCTGTCCTGAATCTGCTGCTGTTCCTCCATCGTTCGAGCTGCGACCGCTCGTCGCACTCCGGCACACAGAATGCTCGCTTTGCTTCTTGTCAGAAAGCCGGATACAACGGATTCACGGCGTGCGGTGGAGATTTCACGCAGCAGCTGGCGAATATTCTCGGTGAGTTCTGCGACAGGCAGATCGTGGCTTGTTTCCATGCCTCGGGTAATCAATTCTGACAGATCGCCGAGGTAGCGATTCGTGCGTCCTTTGAGCTGACTTGGAATGACTGCCGCATCGGTGATGTTCATGCCAATCACTGAGTGCAATAAAGGAGCGATCGCCAGATCCGCCGAAGATTGTTCAATCAATTCGCGAATACGGGGCACTCGAGATCGGTTGCTCGAAAAGTCTGTTCGCAGTTCTTCCAGTAGTAACTCGATCAACAGCTCACGGGCCGCTTTATCGCCCTGCCCTGCTATGAGTCCCTCATCGAGCAGTGCGAGTGCTTGAGCCTGCTTTTGATCGAGTAGAAGCTCCGTGGCTTTATCAGCCAGCGACAAGTCTGGTGCGGACGCATTTGCAGCAAGATACGTTACCTCACCGAGATTCTGAGTTAACAGTCCCTGCTCGGTCATCAGCAGATTGCCGGGCATACGGTTCAGGTCCTGCGATTGTCGAACCAGTCTTGCTCCTGTTCCAAGATCGACAGTCACGATGGCTGGCTCATCAGTCGGGATCTGGATGACTCGGCCATCCGATGCCGATGAGCCGCAAACGACACCGTCGCGAATCTCGGTCGACCAGATTGGACTGCCATCGGTCGTGTTGAACGCGGCTACTCGCTGATTGCCCACCAGAACAATGCGATCATTCGTGATCGTTCCAATCGCATGAAATGGACCGCGAGCCGTTTTCCAGAGTTCTTTGCCCGACTGAAGATCCAGACAATAAAGCTGATCCGAATCGCGCGGCGTCACGAAGACTCGATTATCGACAATGCGAGGCAACGAATCGACCCAGCGAGAATCCATGTCAACGCTGGCTGTATCGAGCGCATCCCGTCCTCCGAAGAGTACGAGATTGTCTCCACCCAGTTCCTGTGTTCTGACATTTCCGGCATAACGAAAGACCCAACGCAAAGATTGATCCTCGGCTGAGACAGCGACGACCCGCTGATCACACGTTGGACAGACCAGTAGTCCCTGAGCAAACGACGGAACCAGGCCGGCATGTTTACGAACCGGATGTCTTGGCAGTTTATGTTCCGGAACCGTCAGAATCTGCGATCGTACGATGCTCGGATTTGACGAGGGTTCAACAGCAGGATCGCCGGTTGAATCAATGACATTGGCGGCCGTTTGAGGTTCCGCGATTTGAATCAGGAAGATCCCTTCCCCACTCTCAGCAAGCACATAAGTTCGCTGACCAAGAACCAGAGGCGCGCCGAGAAAATAGAACCCTGCCAGAAGATTGCCACGTCCGGCGACTTGGCCACCATTCTGAGTCTGTCCGCCGACTTCCCACTTGAAGAGCCCTGTTTCGAGATCGTAAGCTCGCACAAAATTGGCCGGAATGGTTTCGCCCGAGATACCGCCAATGCCATAACCAAAATCGTCTGTCCACGTCGCAGCCGAACACTCATCCACGACAAACAACGTTGAACCGCTGATGGACATTTGAGAGGCGGTGTTTGTTCTGATCAACTGATACAGCAGTCTTGCGCGCGGGTCGACGTATTGCAGAGTCGCATAGCCGTCGCGAGCGGCCATGTTTCGGTCGCCGTTCTGGTTTGTTCTCTCATCGATCGCGGCTCGCAGTCGACTATCAGGGCGTGTTACCTCCCACTGCAGTTCGCCGGATGCAAGATCCACAGCGCGAATTCCGAAGGGGCTACGAAGTATGGCAAGATGACCTTTGACCAATGGCTGGGCAGCCGGCACAATCGTACTGTTACGCTGCAAAAGTCGCTGAGCTTCCCGCTCGATGGGTTCTCGGTATTCCGCCAGCAGAGGATTATACTGCTCTGCGTACAACACATCCTGAACTTCAAAGAGATTCGACTTCCATGAGAAGCCAAACTTTGCAGGACCTCGAGACTGACTTGCCGCACGGCGATAGCTTCCACCGGGTTGCGACCATCCCGTGGATTGTTTGATTAATGACTCCGCGTGCTGTTGAAGCCACGCGGGAGTGTCATCGGGAGTTTTCGGCAGAGGAATGCTCTGGCCAGCCACCTGAAGATTTGCATCTGTCTGTTCACGAATAATCAGATTGATCAGATCGGCGGCGTCGGTTTCAAGACCCGCCATGGAATAACACAAAGCGATTTGCAGCCGGATTGCGTTGTCTGGCTTTTCGTTTTGACGAAGCAGTCGACCGAGCAACAAAGCCGTCTCAAGATATTCGCCTCGGTCCAACGCTCTGCGGGCAAGGACAAGTTGTCCTCGTCGTGCGGCCGAGCAAAAAGCGTAGCGCATTGTCAGCCGACGAAGTTGTTCATTATCTCCAACCTGAATGGCGTCTGTAATAAGCTTGTCTGCGAGGTCGGAGTATTGTTTGGAGAACTCGTCTCGAAAATCCTCCGGAGCGTTTCGGAACAAAGCCTCCAGCCTCGCTTTGCCGCCAGCCAGAAGTTCAGTTTCGCCAGGTGCGAGCTGGCGTGTGTCAGCTCCGGTCTGCACCATCAGCGGATCTTCTTTTTCACAGGCCATCGTCCAAGCCTGATCGAGCTTCTCGACGGCTTCCAGCCAACTTTCTTTGGCGAGCGATTCTTCCGTCTCTCGAATCAATTGCTGTAAGCCGCGCTGTTCCACTTCGTCGGGCAGCTGAACGCCGAAAGCGGAGAAAAGCGGGCCAGTCGTACAGATCAGCATCGCAAGCAGAAGTTGTCTGGTCATGTTCAGCTTCTTGTGAGTTTCAGAGAAGAGGTTGCGACGCGCGGAAAGACTGAGAGTGTTCCATTCCCGGTGGCTCGTGTCAGTTCTGTGATTTGCAGAAGGGCCTCTGCTTGCCAGAGAACGTAAAGCAAGCGTTCTGTCGCTCCTCGAACCGCCCGGCAGTGTAGCAACTGCCCGATTCACGGTCTTCTGACTGTCCGTCAGACTTCAGACTTCTGCGGTCAGGGATTATCCTTCCACCCATGAGCAAGCCCATAATCTTCACAATCGTTGCCACTCTCTGCCTCATGACCTCTGCCATCGCACAGGATGCCGATGTCACGCTGGACGCGTTTTTTCGGAGTCATCTGGAAGAATCCTTCCGGATGCGGCCCCTGGAAGCCACGATGCTGGGTGATCATCGGTTTGATCATCTGATGGATGATATTTCCGCCGATGCTCGCAAAGGGTGGCTGGAACACTATCGAAAGCAACTCGCGAGACTGCCGCAGGAAGTGGCGTACGACAAGTTGTCGCGAAACAGTCAGATCGACTTTGAGATTCTGAAAGACGAGCTGCTGCGAAATATCTGGCTGGCAGAGAATACTCGTCCCTTCGAAGAGGACCCTCGCACCTACGGCAGCTATATCAGTGACAGCGTTTACACCCTGCTGACTCTGTCAACGTTGCCCAAAGAGACGAACCTGAAGAACGCGATTAGTCGCATCGCCGAGATTCCGCGCATCGTCAGAACCGCTCGGGAAACGCTGCGTGACTCACCGCCAAGTATTCTGGAAACGGCGATCCTGCAGAAT
>CAIJTV010000028.1:0-1515 GCA_903823635.1 uncultured Planctomycetaceae bacterium | reverse complement strand
CCCGGTTTATTCACAGCAGTACTACCGACATGAAGTGATCTCCCATCCTCAGCCGGTCTATGTGCATTCTCAGCCAGAACCGGTCTATGGCTCGTCGCCGTATTCTTCAGTTCCAGTCACGTCGTCTCCCTTTGGAGTTCAAGTTCAGCAGGGTTCTTCCGTCGGAGCAACTCCGGTTTCATTGGCTCAGCAGGTTCAGATGACGCAGGGAGCCCAGCAGGTTCAGCTTCCACAGAACGCTTTTCCGCAGTCAACGCTTCAACAGGGGGCTGTTCAACAGAGCTTGCCACAGCAGGGGCTGCCTCAACAAGCGGCAACTCAGCAGCCGGGATTGCAGCAGTTTGGCTCACAACAAATCGGTACCGCAGGAGTGCCAGTGAACGTCTCTGGTTCGCCATCACCGGTTACGCAGGGGGCTGCCACCGCAGCGTCCGGTGATGCGACTACCGCGGCCGAACTATCCGCACTGCAAGCTCTTGGCGGATTCGCACCGCCTCAGGCTGAGAGTGTTGCAGCCGCTCCTCAGGCTCAGACGCCACCGAATGTGGCTCCCGCCCACGTCGGAAACTGGACAGCCAGCATGTCGAACGGTGCTCGTGTGCAACTCGCACTGAATGCTGACGGCACGTTCTCGTGGTCGGCCGTGAACAGTGCAGGAAACGCCAGCACGTTTCAGGGAAGCTATCAGTTCGACGGCACCACGCTGACACTCAATCGCAGCAACGACAATCAGAAACTGGCCGGAGCGATGACATTCACCAGTGCCGGAACGTTCAACTTTAAGTTGTCAGACGCACAGGCGGGCAGTCTTGCGTTCACTCGAAGCTAATCACAACATTCAGAGAAATCTGCCGCAAACTTAGATCAGTACAGGCCGGTGACTCGGGGAAAGTCACCGGCCTTTTTCGCTTTGGCTCTCTGGAGAACCTGATGGTGCAATCCCGGCGACCCAGCATTTCAGCAGATGATTTGGCGATCCGGTCCGACTATTTCCTGCAGTTCTTGACCATCATCGGTCGACCTCGTTAAGCTGGTGCCTCAATTTACTCGGTCGGGAAGTGCCTTAACGTCCTGCCATCGCGTGAATTCCCGCCTCGAATTTGATCGTCCCGCCTCAATCTTCTGCCAGGACTTTTCGCATGCTCACGATCTTAGGGCGAAATAACTCCGCACGCCGTGGTTTTTGTGATGGTGCCTCACGCCGTGATTTTTTGACCATTGGCGGCATGGCCCTGGGCGGCATCATTGCCGGCTCGTGGGGCTGGCGCGTCGCCTTTCTGGTCGCCGGTGCGCCCGGTCTCATCCTCGCCGTCCTCACCGCCTTCACGCTGGTCGAGCCGCGTCGAAAATCAAACTATGTCCGGCACGCCTCCAGCCCGCACATCCCGATAGCGCAGGCCCTGCGCCTCCTTTCGCGCAAGCCGACCTTCTGGTTCCTCGCGCTCGGCGGCGCCTTCGCCTCGTCGGTCTCCTACGCGCATTCGTTCTTCATCGCGTCCTTCTTCATGCGGAACT
>CAIJTV010000027.1:0-3420 GCA_903823635.1 uncultured Planctomycetaceae bacterium | reverse complement strand
TCATTCATCTCGACATCAAACCGTCCAATATTATGGTTGGTGAATTCGGTGAGGTTCATCTCATGGACTGGGGACTTGCCCGGGCCTCAACAGAGCTTTGTGACATTCCAATCACTGGAGATCTCAATTCATCATCAACGATCCTCAGCGCAACCGAACGACTGGATTCTCAGACGATTCAGGCGGAAGCTCATGCCGGAACCATCTGGGGGACACCGGCCTACATGTCTCCCGAACAGGCACGCGGTCAGTGCACCGATGTTCGTTCGGATGTATTCGGACTTGGAGGAATTCTGTGTGAAATCCTGACGGGGCATCCACCTCATTGCGGTCGAAGTTTGATTGATGTCTGCTTCCGCGCGGCGCAGGGTGATCTGAGTTTAACGTATCAGAAACTTTCGGAATGCGAAGCTGATGGCGTTCTGATCAGATTGGCTCGCAACTGCCTTGCTCCCGAAGTAGACCTCCGCCCTGCTCATGCGGGCATTGTGGCTAAAGAACTGACGATGTACCTCGAGTCCATGTTGCAGCGTGCGGAAACAGACCTGAAACGATTCTTTGATCTGAGTCTTGACCTGTTCTGCATCGCCGGACTCGATGGTTACTTTCGGAGAGTGAATTCCAATTTCTCCCGAGTTCTGGGTTACAACGAAAAGTCACTGCTGTCGCGGCCATTTCTTGACTTCGTTCACCCGGACGATCGCGTTGACACGATCGGAGTCATGGGACAACTGCTGGAGGGTCGGCCGGTAGTCCAGTTTCAGAATCGATATCAGACCGAGTTCGGATCATGGCGGCGATTCGAATGGACAGCTAAGTCCATTCCAGAAGAGGGTGTCATTTTTGCTGTAGCCCGCGACGTAACAGAGCAGTTGAGAAAAGCGGATTAAGCGAAATATGAATGAACACGCAAAATGATGCCAAATTGCATCATTGTCCCGATCTTCGGGAACTGAACTATTGATCGCGGCTCACCCTCCAAAGGGAAATCGGTGAAACCAGAAACACTTTCTGGCGACAACCTGTAAGATGTGGCTACCCTGCACAGTCAAATTCAGATAGCCCCGCCCTTGCCTGCCGATCCAGATTACATGAGAAACTTCAATCCGCATAGGTTTGTCTTCGTATTGATGGCCGGCCTTTGCCTGCTTCCTTCCGGATGTTCACAGTCACCGACGCAGGTTGCCGGAGAAGCATCCGCCGCTGAAACCAAAGCGGGGGCGCCGCCAGGTGGAAATACCGGACCGCCACCAGCCCTGGTCAAAGTGGCCGTAATTCGTCAGGAGAATATCGCTCCTGAGTTTCGAGCCTTGGGCAACGTGAGACCGCGTCATTCAAGCATTGTCGCATCAGGATCCGATGGCATCGTTGAAGAGTTTCCGCTCGAAATCGGGGCTTTCGTAACGAAGGGCACTTTGCTTTCCAAACTCAGGATGGAGTCAACGGACCTCGACATTGCCGAACAGGAAGCGATCCTGACAGAACGGCGCGCTGAACTCGAAGAGATCAAGTCGCCCCGCAAAGAAGATCAGGACGAAGCGCGTGCTCGAAAGCAAGCTGCGGAAGTGATGTTTGCCAATGCCACGCGACGCCTGGATGAGATGCTGGCGCTCAGTAAGCGTGGCGCGTCCAATCCGACGGAGGTAAAAGATGCTCAGGATAACGTCGACTCGGCCGAGCAGAATCGGCTCGCCGCTGCCGCAGTGCTGGCCAGAATTTCTTCACCTCGACAAGAAACTGTTCAGCAGGCCATGGCACGAGTTGAGGCTCAGGAAAAACACGTCGCTTTCCTTAAGGCCGAACGTGAAAAACGCCTGACCAAAGCACCATTCGATGGATT
Source organism: uncultured Planctomycetaceae bacterium (assembly GCA_903823635.1). GTDB lineage: Bacteria > Planctomycetota > Planctomycetia > Planctomycetales > Planctomycetaceae > SXXK01. The sequence goes on along the minus strand of CAIJTV010000027.1, from coordinate 1,580 downwards.
TGTGGTTGAGGAGCATACCTACATCGGTCAATGGCTTTCCAAAGGAGCACCGATATTGACACTGGCAAAGCTGGATGAAGTCGAAGTTGAAGTCCAGATTGATCAACAGTACATCGATCAGATTACACCAGGCCGTCCAGTAGTTCTTGGTATTCAGGGAACCGGATCTCGCAACGGGCTCGCAAGTGACTGGGAAGGTGAAGTCGCGTCTGTTGTTCCCAGAAGCAATTGGGAAGATGGCTCTCGCAGCTTCCCGGTCATCATTCGGATCGATAACAAGATCGACACGTCGACGACAACTCCAACTCCTGCTCTTCGTGAGGGCATGATGGCTGAGGCAAAATTCAGCGGTCAGAATGTTGATGCCGTTTTAGTGCCAAAGGACTCACTCGTTCGAACCTCACGCGGATCATTCGTGTACGTGATCAATCCAGCCTCTGAGGGTAAAACTACAAGCGTTCGCCAGGTGCTCGTAACAACCGGCGTCAGTTCCGGCACTTCGATTCAGGTGATCGGTGAAGGCCTCGCGGCTAACCAGCAGGTAGTGACCGAAGGGGCGGAACGGCTTCGAGCATTTCAGACAGTGCAGATCATGGAATAACACGGCCGCCCTGCTGATTCTGGCTCAAGCTCTTACCACAGCGACGAATAAACTATGGACCTCATAAAATTCTCCATCGAGAACCCGGTGAAACTCACCGTTGGAGTGATTCTGTCGCTTCTGTTTGGTGTCATCGCGTATCTCGCAACGCCGGTCCAGCTGACGCCGGATGTTACCGAACCAGAGCTGACGATTACGACACTCTGGCCTGGTGCCAGTGCTCAGGAGGTGGAACGTGAGATCATTGATGAGCAGGAAGAACAGCTCAAAAGCGTGGAGGGAATGGACGAGTTCAAAAGCGAAAGCTCGGACTCGATGGGAACCATCACCATGCGTTTCGCAGTCGGAACCGATATCGCCGATGCTCGTGCCAGAGTCGCCGAGAAGCTCAATCAGGTTCCCAATTATCCGGACGATGCTCGAGAGCCGGTGATCTCAACAGTAAATGCAAATGTCAACGCGATTGCCTGGTTTATCCTGAAGCCTATCCCGCCCACTCGCGAAGATCTCAACAACCTGATCGCCCAGGATCCCGCATTGAAGGAACCGCTGGCCCCGTTGATGGAGGGCACGAAGCCAATCAATCTACCCAAGCTGAATCTGTTGGCCGATCAGTATCCTGTACTGAAGACTTTCACGATGGGCCGCAACAATCCCGCGCTCATGCGAAAGTTTGCCGAAGAGTACATTGAAGCAGTCTTCGAGCGAGTCCCGGGCGTTGCCAACGGGAATGTGTTCGGTGGCCAGGAACAGGAGTTCCGCGTTGAAGTAAATCCAACTCGATTGGCAGCTTTTGGCGTGACAATCGATCAACTCCGCACGGCCTTGATCGCACAAAACCAGAATACGTCAGCCGGGGATATTCCCGAAGGTCGGCAGCGGAATGTCGTTCGAACACTCGGACAATTTCAGACACCCAAACAGGTCGAAGACACGATTATCGTTAACCGTGACAATTCACCTGTGCGAGTTCGTGACG
>CAIJTV010000026.1:0-7728 GCA_903823635.1 uncultured Planctomycetaceae bacterium | reverse complement strand
GGCATTGCCGCTCCGGTACATGTCGTCACCCGCCCGCCGGCTTCTTCCACCAGGAGCTGTCCTGCCGCGTAATCCCACGGCGACAACTGATACTCGAAATAGGCTCCATACAGTCCCGTCGCGACGTGGGCCAGATCCAGAGACGCAGTCCCGAATCGACGAACTCCGTGGATCTGTCGCCGGAAACAGGCTCCTATCGCCGCCAAAGTCGCCTCCATCATGGCTCCACGATCGTAGTAGAACCCAATCCCGATCAGAGCTTCGCTCATTTGCGTCTGGCTGCCGACATGAATCGCGTTGCCGTTATGTGTCGAACCAAGCCCTCTCCGTGCGATGTAGAGATCTTCGCGAATCGGATTCCAGACGACTCCACACTGAGCCACTCCGTGATGAAAATAGGCAATGGAAACGGCAAAGTGGGGAATATGGTGAGCAAAATTCGTGGTGCCGTCGAGCGGATCGATGATCCACAAGTGCTCGGCCGTCACATCGCCTGAATTCTCCTCCTCCCCCAGAATCGCATGATCAGGGAAAGCACTGTGAATGATTTCCGCGATTCGTCGCTCGGCGGCAACATCAGCATCCGTGACCAGATCCGCGACTCCTTTATTTCGGACCTCAAAACCCTCGTGAAAATATCGTGCGAGAACTTTGCCAGCTTCCTGTGCGGCACAGACGGCAACGTCGTATGGGGTCAGCATCGTGTTCATTCGGGGTTTTCTGAAATTGAGGTGGTCTGATAAAGTCCCGCCCGGTCAAAGCGGAATGTTGGCTTGAGCTGATCACTTATTCTTTGCGCGGCCACAATTCTTTGCGCGGCCATAATTGAGGTAATGATTCAGATGATATACCCGGCGAACACCTCGCCTCAGTTGATGCCGCGCGAAGAATAAAGAAATGTCATAGGACACGTTTTGAACTGTAATCGTACTTCAGGAGGAGCAGCGATGAAGAACGCTGCCTTATGTGTGATTTCTTCAATTCTTGGTGGCTGCCTCGTGTTCTGGCTGCAATCCGGAGTTGGCACGCTCACCGTTGCAGCGGCACAGCAGGATCGTTTTCCACGCGATCTTTCCACGATCGCGCGAAAAAATCGCCCTGTCGAGCAGGCTGTTTCGTATCCCAGCGAACCTCAGGACGAAACTGTCCCCGTTGACTCTCTCAGCGAAATCGCACCGCCGCGAGTCTACAACACTCAGGGACTGGCTCCCGACGAGGCGGTGTCGACTTATGTTTATGAAACGAATAACCGCAGCGTTGCGAATATTGGGACTCGCATCGGTGCAGCTCGCGGATTCTTCGGGGAGAACCCAACGGAGGATTCCGGGTCCGGATTTATCCTGGACCAGAACGGTCATATCCTGACGAACAATCACGTCATCGAGGGAGCTCAGCGAGTTCTCGTTACGCTGCACGATGGCGAAGAATTTGAAGCGGATGTTGTCGGTGCGGACCCGATCAATGATATGGCCGTCGTCCGCATCAAAGCCCCTCCCGAGAAACTGATCCCCGTGCGTTTTGCCGATTCCTCCAGCCTGAAAGTTGGCATGCGAGTGTTCGCGATCGGCAATCCATTCGGTCTCGAGCGAACTATGACGACCGGGATTATTTCCAGTCTGGATCGAACACTGCCTGTCACGCGAGCCCGCTCGATCAAGTCTGTCATTCAAATTGATGCGGCGATCAATCCCGGGAACTCCGGTGGTCCCTTAATGAATTCTCATGGCGAAGTCATCGGGATGAATACCGCCATTGCCAGCAAGACCGGCCAAAACTCCGGGATCGGCTTTGCAATTCCCTCAAACCTCGTGGCTCGCGTCGTACCGGAATTAATCGAACACGGGCGATTCATTCGCCCTGAGTTTGGGATTGATGAAGTCGCCAAACTGGAAGAAGGTCTTCGCATTATTACTCTGGTCCCCGATGGCCCTGCTGCCAAAGCGGGCCTGCGCGGCCCGGAAATTGTTCGCAACAAACGCGGCTTCGTAACGTTTGAGTCGCGCGACGTGAATCGGGCTGATGTCATTGTTGGCGTCAACGGGAAGAAGACTCTGAAGCCGGATGAGTTCCTGTCAGAGATTGAAAGTCATCGCCCCGGCGACAAGATTACGATCGAAGTTCTTCGCGAAGGTGAAGTGGTTTCCGTGCCTTTGCAGTTAAAGTAATCCCGGCTCGCCGTCATCTGCAATTTATCTGTGTCTATCTGCGTTCATCTGTGGACAACCTTGCGATTCCATTCGCCGTACTCAAACAACAAACCGCCAGGGATCAATGGGGCACGCTTTCATCCTGCTTCATTTCGAGCCACAGATGAATGGCCCCTTTCTTCCTGTTGCCTTCGGTTTGCCGCTAAACCAAACGCTGGCTGTTACCCCGGGGCAGGTCTCCCAGTTGTCTACTCCGCAACCACCTGAACGGATTCCGCTGACTGATTTTCGTCGTCAAGTTCCGGTACCGTGATCGGATTCAAGGTCAGCCCTACCAGCAGAAATGAGAGCGTCAGCCAGCCGAGAATGTGCCGACCAATTCCAAGTTTCTCGCGATCATTGGCCGTTGGCGGATGTTTAATCCCAGTCATCATCAGCAGAATCAGCAACAGGCTGAACGAGAAATTGTTGTTCATCACCATGTATGTGAATCCACCCAGAATAACGGCATAGGCCACCAGATGGGCTTTCCGCCCAATCAGCGTGTAGAGGATATGACCGCCATCGAGCTGCCCCACGGGCAGCAGATTCATCGCGGTAATGAGTACTCCAACCCAGCCAGCGAACGCGATCCCGTTATCATCAAGAGCAATCGTGCTACCCTCCGGTGCGGGGCCGTGAATGGCGGAAATCATCCACTGAATGATTAGCGGCTGGCTGTACTGCAGGGGAGCCGTATCCGGCCGCGGTCGATACTCAGCAATGCTGAGACCATACCACAGCACCGGGATTGTCACTGCAAGGCCGGCCAGAGGCCCCCAGACGGCGATGTCGAACATCTGTCGACGTGTCGCCACACCTCGCCCCTGAAAAATCACCGCCCCCATGGTGCCCATCGGCGGAATCGGCATGGGAATAAAATACGGCAGCGACGCGGGCACTCGATTCCAGACGGACTGCAGGTAATGTCCCATCTCGTGGAAGAACAGAATCGACATCAGCGGGACCGAGTATTCAAGTCCCTGGCGGCAGGCGCGAACCATAATCATGTCTAAATCATGAGGCCTGAAGGTCTGTTGCAGGTAGCTGCCAAAGCGGGGAAAAATCCAGCCGAGAATGTACTCGAGCGGAAAGTATCCGGACCCGACCAGAAACGTACTCAACATGGTCAGCAGAAACAGCAGTGCCGACGTTCGCAGATGCCGACGGCGCCAGGAAAAAACCTGAGCAGCCTGAAGCTGTTCAAATCGCCGCTGGACTTTTCGCAATTCCTGATCATTGTCGGTATTCATAAATGTGGCCGGCATCGCAATGATCGCCGGAGCACTTAACACATCCGGTGCGTTTGGCTGAGCCTCATCATTCGTCGTTCCGGTTGTCGAGGACACAGCAAGCACCGGCGGCGACGTGTCGCTCGGTTCGGATGGCAATGATTCCTCAGGTGAATTTGACATGAATTTCGCGGCTTTGAATCCGAATAGATTTCCACACAGACCAGCAACCCACCTGCCGTTCCAGGGCAATACAGAAGATTCTCCCATCCCCTGAAACGGAAAGGTCGTAATGAGGGTAACGACAAAACCGCTGTCTGCGGGATTTTATCCCCATGCACGCCTGATTCTCGCAGCAGCACCGGGGATTGACATCAATATCTGCGTAGAGAATGCCGCCGTGCCGTCAGAATCGTTTCCGGGGACATTTCCCGGGGAGGGGTTTCCGAAGTTTAGACCAAACGTCGATCCAACGATATCATCAGCCCCTGACCTAAACAGACCTACTCGTTTTTCCGTCCAGAGTTTCTCACCTCCATGCGTGTTGCTCATATTATCACTCGAATGATCATCGGCGGAGCGCAGGAGAACACCCTGTTCAACGTGGATGATCAGCACTATCTGTTTGGTGACCAGGTCTGCCTGATGACCGGACACACAACGGGCCCCGAAGGATCATTGGAGCGGCGTGCCAGGGATCGCGGACTCGATGTCAAAATCCTTCCCGAGCTGACACGTAACATCAGCCCGCTGACGGATTGGAAAGCCGTCGGCGCCATCCGAAAAGCGCTGGCCGAGTATCGTCCGGAGATCGTTCATACTCACAGCTCCAAGGCCGGAATACTCGGACGCCTGGCGGCTTCTCAACTTTCGCTGCCAACCGTTCATACTGTCCACGGAGCTTCGTTTCATTTCGGACAAAATCCACTGCTGCACTATGCCTATCGCTGGGCCGAACGGCGAGCTGCCGCATGGTGCGATCATTTCATCTGCGTCTGCGATGCGATGACAGATCAGTATGTGGCGGCCGGTGTGGCTGCGCGTGAAAAGTTCACCACGATCTACAGTGGCATGGACGTCGGCAAGTTTCTGCATCCCACGAGAACCGCATCAGAGATTCGATCCGAATACGATCTTGCTGCGGACGATATTGTGTTTTGCAAAGTGGCTCGCCTGTTTCATCTCAAGGGCCACAACTATCTCATTGAAGCAGCAGCGGCTGTGGCTGCTCAAGTTCCCAATGTGCGGTTTCTGCTCGTCGGTGACGGCATTTTGAAAGATCAGTATCAGGCTCGAATTGCGGAACTGGGTCTGACCAGCCATTTCCGTTTTGTTGGTCTCGTGCCGCCGGATGAGGTCACCAATTATCTGCACGCCGCCGATGCGGTGGTGCATACGAGTGATTGGGAAGGGCTGGCACGAGTTCTCCCGCAGGGACTTCTTGCCGGTAAGCCGATCATCAGCTTTGATGTCGACGGTGCCCCGGAAGTCTGCATCAACGATCAGACCGGAATCCTTGTCGAACATCGCAACACAAAACAACTGGCCGATGCCATGATTCGTCTGGCACAGGACCAACCCCTTCGAGAACGCCTGGGTCATAACGGCCAGCACCGTTTTACTGAACAGTTTCGACACGAGAACATGACCGCTCAGATCCGCAGCGTGTATCAGGAAGTGCTCGAGAGACGCGGCACCGCAAGCACCAGGGCTCGCCGCGGCATGCATTGAGCTTCCTGCTATCACGTGAGGCGGGCAATGTTCGCCAGTAACGCCCTGGCACATGCGATGGCGAATTCCGGAGCGTTGATGTCGCAGTCCATGGCGATAACGTCGATGTCAGGTCGCAGCGATTCCGTCAGCGTGTCGAACAACGCAGCGTCAGCCTTCGGATCATAAAACGGTCCGCCTGGCGCACTGACGACACTGATGCCGCCGCGAGGAATCAGAACGGTGACTGGTGACTGGCTGGCATTGATTTTTTCAGCCAGCAGCAAGCCCAACTGGTGACATTCTTCCGGCGTTGTTCGCATCAGAGTAATCTGGGGATTGTGAACATAAAAGTTCCTGCCTTCGAACTTTGCGGGCACGGAATGGCGTTCACCGAATTTCACCATGTCGAGACATCCAGGGGCGACAATCGCCGGAATTCTCGCTCTTGCTGCAGCATTAAGTCGATCCGGGCCAGCGGTTAATACGCCGCCGACAAGCTCATCGGCCAGCTCTGTGGTTGTCACATCCAGCACACCCGCCACCATGCCACTTTCAATCAGCGACTCCATCGTGCGACCGCCAGCACCTGTCGCGTGGAAAACGAGCACCTCGTAACCAGCCGATTCCAGCACCGGGATTGCGGCGTTCACACAGCGTGTCGTATTGCCAAACATACTGGCAACGATCACCGGCCGAGTTGCCTCCGTCGTCACATCGGCCCCGACCATGCCGCAGATCGCGCCAGCCGCGCGAGAAAAGATTGTCCGCGAGATCTGATTGAGACCACTCACGTCCACGATTGACGGCATCATCACGATGTCTTTGGTGCCGACATAATGAGCCGTGTTGCCACTGGCCATCGTCGAGACAATCAACTTGGGGAAACCAATCGGGAGAGCACGCATCGCCGCGGCTCCAATGGCGGTTCCGCCGCTGCCTCCCAGAGTAATGATCCCCTGAATACGACCGTCTCGAAAAAGCTGTTCGACGGCTCTGGCCGCAGCTTCGGCCATGGCGGTCACACATTCCCCACGGTCACCTCGAGCCATCAGGCCGGGCAGATCAACTGAACCCGCAGTGGCAACAGCTTCGCGAGTAATATCAGGTGCGACTTGCGGTGGACCGCCGGTACCAGCATCGATCAGCAGTGTCGCATGACCATGCTCTCGAATTCGCTCGGCAACAAACGCGTGCTCAGCGCCTTTTGTATCCAGAGTTCCCAGGACCGCGATGGTCGCCATACTGCATTCTCCACCTTTGACGGAATCGAGCCACTATAATGAGCGGCAGACGATAGTCGGCGGAGTGAATTCAGAGAAGCCAGTAGCCGTCGCAGCGCGGAAACGCCTGGACGGCTGGCGACAGATCACGTCAGTGCCTTTACTTGACTTCGGCGGGATTCGGCAGGAAGCGACCACCGCTCATGAACATGCCGTTGTCACACGGTGAGCACCATTCAATCTGCACGTTGTATTGAAACTGTCGAGTCTCGCTGGCCATCTTGACAATGACCTCACCGGGAGTGACAGCTCCGCGATGCAGAAGGCCAATACCCGTACGGCTGATTTCGCGAGTCATTGAGGCAATCGTGTTGCCGCGCGAGGTTCGGATTTCAGCGGGAACCGACAATTCCAGACGCTCGTTCGTCCGCACATTGGTTGTATTGGGCTTGCCGATGCTCTCGAGAACTCGGCGTAGATCGTCAATCGTGGGGCGACTCCATGGATCCTGCGTCATGACGGACTCCTGCTGTCTGGTCGAACGACCTCTTCAGCAATTGGGGACTGCGACTTACTGGAAAAAATGCAGACGACATCCACTCATGTCGTCTGCTCGAATTGAACAGTAGGTCGCAACTCAGGAGTCAGCACGAATCGTTCATGGAAAACCAGGGATTATTCTACCCCTGAACTGGCAATTGATTCGCTTCCGTCGGCTTTTTACGGCCTGGAGCAAACAGCAGGGCCGCAACGATTATTCCGCCAATGACAAGCACGATGTTGCGGAAGCTGAATGCTGATGGCAACTGAACGACCTGAGTCGCAGCTTTGCCACTTGCATTCTCCTGAACAACAGGTGCCGCAGGAGCTGATGCCAGGGCCCGATTCATTTCACTCTCAGGGACGGCTTGAAGATTTGTCACCAGCGGTGGATTGTTGCCGCCGGTAAAGAACGCGTCTTCTCTCAGCCCTGCTGGAGTATCCAGCGATGTTCCCAGTTCCCGCCCGTTGGAGGCTGTTCGCACCGGTACGCCTCGACGACCACCATTCCCCGTCTTGCCCTGCGAAGCGGCGGTCCATTCATCGGAATCAGGGGCCGTTGCACGTGGTGCTCCGTCCGGAGTGCGGGCTCCGGAGAACATCTCGGCAAACTGGTCCACCGTTGTGTCGATGACTTTTCGAGCCAGCTCTGATTTCTGTCCGGTGCTTGACTTAACGTCAGCATCCGCTGAGGCAAGATCAGACTCGGATTCTTCACCCTGCCAACCGCCAGCCATCGATGGCTTCTTAGCCTGGCGGCCACTACCAGCTGCGGCGACGGATTCTTTTCCAAAGATGTCATCGGCCTTCGCCACTTTTACGTCCACTGGCTGGTCG
>CAIJTV010000025.1:0-4644 GCA_903823635.1 uncultured Planctomycetaceae bacterium | reverse complement strand
CGAAGAGTCGAGTCAGATCAAACGTTTCGACGTCTTCGATCGCTTCAATCGGCTTCCCGGCCGCAATGTCTCCCAGCACACGAAATGGAACGGCCTGGTGCCCAGCTTCACCCAACAACAAATCCGGATCAACTCCCAACTCTTCCGCCACTCGAAGCAGCGAATCACGGCCAATCTGATCTTTGCCGTTTTCGATCTTCGACAAGTGACTAAAATGAATGCCCACCTGCCCCGCTAACGCACGGAGAGAAATCCCGCGAGTGATCCGGGCTTCTCGGATTAATTGTCCGACATGAGTATTCACTTGGTGGCCTGTATTGAAGAAGAAATTCCTCGAGGAACTCGCTTTTCAAACGGCGGTAGTTCACCCCGGCGAATCACAAAGGAATCCGGCGCCTCGATCGAGAGAGTGCAACTGCCCTCTGACGCCTGAGCCACGAAGATGCGAATCTCTTCGTTGATAATAATCTGTTCGCCTTTTCGACGTCTGAGCACCAACATGGCAGTCCTCCGAATCCTGTAGTTCTTCTCACCAACCGAGTGTTGGGTTTAAACCCAACACTCGGATACTACCACAGAATCAGCATTCGCCAAGTGAGCAGCCGGGATTTTGTCCCCGCATGAATTCTGCAGGTACGATTCGCTGGGTTGCTCCGATTTTGGGCCTCAAGCGAAAGCATCATCGCGGACGCGGTGCCTGAGTGACGGAGCCCTTGCTGAGGCCGCTACTTCCGGACCGCAATTGACACCACGACGGCGCGGGAGCTGAGCAGTAAAGTGGCCCAGCGACCCGTCGCTTATGGCTCCGACTCAAACGAGCGCAGCAATGGCACAGTCATTGACAAGGGTTGGGCTGGAAACAACATGCGTGATTGGTGTGCCTGCGTTCGCAACGGCGAACTTGCCACACCATACAAATTCCAACGTTTTCCCGTAGCGATTGAAAACCGAGCCTCAGCAAACGCAGCCACACCGATTGTGTCGCCACATGACCAATCCCCAGGTTACTCAAGGACTGTTGCTAAACGGCTCCCACCGACACAGTTCGCGTGGATTCGACCTCGTCAGCGGCCGTGCTCAGGACCTGCTGAAGGCTTCACTGGTGTCGAGGGTATAATCGTCTAGAAAGACTTTGCTGAAATCGTACACTCCAAGGAAATCATGCAACTGGTCGTCGTCCGTCTTTCGCATTTCGCCGGCTTCAATCAACTGAAACACGATCTTGCCGAAATCGTCAGTACAGTGAATTCCCCAGGTCTTGAAGACCACGATCGACATCATTCCGAAATGCTGCAAACCCAGGCGTCGAATTCCGTCCAGCAGTTCCGGCCCACTAATGTGCCCCGTCGCTTCCGTCGATCGATCACGCCCAAGTTGCTCCTGTGTAAACCGCAATGCGGAGAACACGAACTTGTAGGCCATGGGATGGTAGGTCCGGGGAGTGGCATGGTTTCTGACAGAGGTCATTGCTGAAACGATCCGGGGACTTTGTGGCGAGAAAGCATCAATTGATTTTATGGGTGTGTGGCGATTCTACAACAAGCCACCGACCGAATGAAGGCCCGATTACGGAATTTAGTCTTCGTCCGAATCTGAGCGGCCCGGCTTACTGCCTCGGGAGACCACGGTAACAATGTCGGCAGAATCGGTCATGACACGCCGCCCATCCTCGTAAACGACAACCAGCCGTTTTGCCAGTAATTCATGTTGCAGAACGCGAGCCGTGCCGTTTTTCGTAATCACCGTGGCGCCAATAGGAGGTAACTCCTTACGGTGTTCTTCGTACGTGTCGTATTCGTACCGCAGGCAGCACTTGAGTCGCCCGCAGCGGCCGGAAATCTTATTCGGGTCGAGCGTCGCTTTCTGCAATTTCGCCATTTTCATCGACACTGGAGGCATTTCCTGCAGGTGGGTGTTGCAGCACACCGGCTTGCCACAATCACCGTAATCCGCCAGTAGCCGTGCTTCATCGCGGATTCCAATCTGACGCATTTCAATCCGAGTGTTGAATTCGCGAGCCATGGATTTCACGAGATCACGAAAGTCAACGCGATTCTCCGAGAGATAATAGATGATGACTCGTTCGCCACCAAAAATCTGTTCAATATCGATCACCTGCATCTGCATGGATCGTTCTTTGATCATTGACGAGGCGAGTTCAAAGAACTTCTTCTCGCGAGCTGAATTCTCACCACGAGACCGCCGATCCTCATCAGAAACCGATCGCAGAATTCTTCCCCCTGGGCCTTTAGTGTTTCCCAGATAAGAACCTGTCTGATTCGTCGCAGGGCATAACACGACACCCCATTCGATGCCACGTTCCGAACGAACGACGACTTCATCGTTTCGAGCGAACGACGTATGACGGCGCGCCTCAAAGTCACCCAGCAGCCTCATCGTTCCATAGCGAACGACATACCGCGAAACGTCCTGTTCAGAAACTGAAACTTCCGACATCGCTGACCTCAACAATCCCTGGCGCCAATATGTACAGCGGGGGACTATAGAGAACTCGCCGCAATTGTGGAAACAGGATTGAAGGGATGAAATCGGGTTTGGTGCCGAAGAAAATCCTACGAGTCCCAACCCAATGGCTGGACCAGGCTGTTGGCTCGGCAGCGAGTGCCCGCCACCAGGCTGATTCTGCCCCACACGTCATCCTACTGTATGGCCCATCATCGCCCGCGGATCCAGTAACGAAAAACTACTGATAGATCACAACCAGAAAGACGAGCGATTCGGCTTTGGCCAGATTGCGGATTTCGTGAGGAACATCGGCTCGATAGCTGGCAGAATCGCCCTTATTCAGTTCCGTCACCTCGGCCTCTGACGTGACCTGAACCTTGCCCTTCTGAACGGTCAGAAACTCACGAGTTCCCTCAAAATGCGGCGATGATCGAAGGACTCCGTCCGGCGTCAACAGCACTTCATAGAACTCCACATCCTTTTCGAGGTGCAGCGGCGAAAGCGTACGAATGGAGCAATTGCCGTCAGCTCGAAAAATGTGCTGACGATCTTCCGCTCGAATGATTTCAATATTTCGAACCTGAACGACCTGCTCCAATAACTCTGCCAAAGACATTCCCAAAGCGTTCGCGATTTTGACCGTGACGGCCAGTGTGGGATTTGCCTGTTCTCGCTCAATCTGGCTCAACATCGAACGACTTACACCAGACGCCTGCGACAAAACGTCCAAAGACCAGCCCAGCTTCTGCCGCAGCTCATGAATGCGGCGACAGACATGGCGACTGACGTCTTCCGCCGAAGGGTTCTCTCCGACACCGAGGGTGGGCTTCTTTTTCATAAAAAGAGACTTCTTTGTAGATGCCACACAAATGAAGAAAAAATGGGGCAGTGTTTTCGCTTAACGGCAACTCGCACGCGTCGTTGCCCTAATTCACCTGCGGCACGCCGGTAAACGAAAACACCGGCGGTGAGCTGAACTCTACAACAAGTTCCACGATAATGGAAACACGTCTTGCAAAGTGGACAGCGGTAATCTAGTATACTGCACAAGACATCCACTATATTCAATCCACCAGGAGGATCTCCCAATGAAGGCTCTGGTTAAGCGACACTCCGAAAAGGGGCTTTGGCTGGAAGACGTTCCCGAGCCAACCGTCGGCGTCAACGATGTTCTGATCAAAGTGGATCGCACGGGGATCTGCGGAACCGATGTGCACATCTATGAATGGGACGCTTGGGCTCGGAAAACAATCCCGGTTCCGATGACAGTTGGTCACGAATTCGTCGGTGAGATCGTCGCTGTGGGCTCGAATGTGGTCGACTTTCATCCGGGCGAAATCGTCAGTGGAGAAGGCCACGTTGTTTGCGGTCGCTGTCGAAACTGCCTGGCCGGGCGTCGTCATCTTTGCCCAAAGACGCAGGGCATCGGCGTCAATCGCCCGGGAGCGTTCGCCGAATACATTGCTCTACCGATGACCAATGTCTGGCATCATCATGACAGCATCGATCGCGATATTGCGTCGATCTTCGATCCGTTTGGTAACGCAGTGCATACAGCTCTGGCTTTCCCTGTCCTGGGTGAAGACGTTCTGATCACTGGCGCCGGGCCGATTGGTTTGATGGCTGCGGCCGTCGTTCGTCATGCCGGCGCACGATTCGTTGTGGTGACGGACGTGAACCCCTGGCGACTGGAACTGGCAAAGAAGCTCGGAGCAACCCGAGTCGTTGACGTTCGTCACGAAAAACTTGAAGACGTTCAGCTTGAGCTGGGGATGGTGGAGGGTTTCGATGTAGGCCTCGAAATGTCAGGTAATCCCGCCGCATTTCGCAGCATGCTGACAAATATGGCGCACGGCGGAAAGATTGCGATGCTGGGGATTCCCTCAGAAGATATTTCCATCGACTGGAATATAGTGGTCTTCAACATGCTGACGATTCACGGCATTTACGGTCGAGAGATGTACGAAACCTGGTACAAAATGTCCGTGATGCTGCAGAGCGGACTGGATATAAGCCCGGTGATTACTCATCGTCTGCATTACACGGAATTTGAAAAAGGCTTCGAAGCGATGCGATCCGGACAGTCCGGCAAGGTCATTTTGAAGTGGTCCTGAGTGATCAATTTCTGTCGTGAGTCTTCTTCATGTCCCTCAGCCCTCCCACACAATCTCGCCGACT
>CAIJTV010000024.1:0-4133 GCA_903823635.1 uncultured Planctomycetaceae bacterium | reverse complement strand
CGATATCGCTTCAGTAGATATCCACTTTTTGATGGCGATCAGGCAATTCCCGGTGGCATCATCCATCTGAAGGATCTGTTTCTGACAGGCGGACCGGATTCCGACCTGAAAGCAATTCTCCGGCCGGTGATCACTGTTGATGAGACATCGCTGCTGGAAGCGGTCTTGGCCGAGATGCAACGTCGCCGCATTCACGTTGCCTTGGTGAAAGACGCGCGCGGCACCTGGACTGGATTTCTGACACTGGAAGATGTTATCGAAGAAATCGTCGGGACGATTCGAGATGAATTCGAAGATGAGGAACCCGTCCATCTCGCAGACGCGCTCCTTGAGGATCGCGTACATCTGAACATCGAGGCTGAAAGTACGATTGAAGCCGTTCGCAAAGCGTTGTCTCAGATGAAGCCCGAATCCTTGCCGATCCCGCGAGACGAGGTCATCAGGGCGGTTGAGGAACGTGAGCGGCTGATCGAAACCTATCTGGGCCGTCATCTGGGGATGCCTCATGCTCGTCTGCATGGCCTGCAGAAAGCCATTGTGCTGGTCATTCGCTCTGAAGGCGGAATACCCTACCGTGGCACCACTGAGCGAGCCCACCTGCTGTTTGTGCTGCTGACTCCAACGGGGCAGCCTCGCGTGCATCAAAGACTGCAGGCGGTCATCGCGACGCTGCTGGATGAGAGCGAATTTATTCCGGAGCGTCTTCGTACGGCCAGTTCTGCGTCTGAAGTGCTTGAAATCCTGAGAACCGGTGAACAGGCCACTCTGGACTGATTGGACGGCAACAACTGAACCGGGCTTTCGCGAAGTTGATTTTAGGGGCCGTTCAGCTTGTCGTGCTGGCTTCGGCCCTTATTCTCTTGTCAATCTGTGCAACGATGCAGACTGAAGTTGACGCTTCGAACTAAATCATTGGACCTCTTTGTTGTCAGGACGCCAGCGGAGTAGCGATCTCTCAACGTACGGCTTGAGAGCTTTCCGCCATCCGAATCACATGGTCGTCGAATTCATCGTAACGACATACGTATCCGGGCTGTTGAGCGCGCATCCGTTCCTCTTCAAATGCGGCCAAAATGGCCAGCTCAATCCGTTCTCGGCAGTGAGGATTGATCGGATGAGCAATATCGGCAAACATTCGACTGCGACCGTTTGAGTGGTCCATTGGCGGAGAAGGCGGCAGAGCAGCTCCGCAATGGGAACAATAGCGGGCCTTAACGTCGTTCTTGGCGGAGCACCGCACACATTTTTCCATGAGTTTCCGGCTGGGCATAGCCACGAAATGGCCCCGCTGCCCCTGAATCACTTTTAGATCACGAACGACAAATTCCCCATCAAACGTGATCGAACAGAATGCACGCAGCCGGTCATCAAGGTCGGTGACCAATTTGATGCGAACTTCGGTAATCTGCACGGTAATGCCTAACGAAAAAAATTGACAGGCTGCAGTGAAGCGGACTCTGAAGACCATCACGACTGCGGGTGCATTCACGGCCCCGCATTCGCTCCACAGGATGACGGTATCGTCGGTACTGCACACAGTGCCACGTTGCTAAATTTGCCGTCACGCGGGTTAGTCCCAATGTCGTCAAGCCAGGTTGTTCAGGTGTTTGAACATGAAAATCGACAGAATCTGTGCAACTCTTACCTCACCCTTTCCCGGCTTAAGGTGTCGTCCTGGATTAGCGTCAAACGGCACCGGTCTTTGTTGGCGGCCCCTGGGGGAAGCGATCTTGGCTAAGATGTTTGACTCGAAAATGGTGTTTGCCGCATAGCTTGTTGTCTTTGGGAAGGCTCGCACGTAGACTACGTAAGGTTTCAAGACTGTTTTTTTCTGGCGGCGATGTTTTCTGTTGAGTGTGGCAAAACGATAATGGCTGAATCCAAAGTTCCCACTGGGACTCTCGCAACTCTGACTTCAGAGGTTCAGGTTGCTGCACCTCGCGCTAAACAGCTCTACGAAACAAGCCTTGCTAACGCTTTGGCAGCCGTTCATCTGTGCGACCAGTTGCGTGGTCAGAACATCGTCCTGCTCGACATGACGCCCGTCACGTCAATCGTGGATTTTTTCGTGATAGCCACGGCAACCAGCCAGCGGCAGGCTCATGCGATTGCAGATGAAGTCAATCGAAAGCTCAAGCACGAAGACGGCAATCGACGCATCAGCATCGAAGGCTACCGAACTGAGGGAAACTGGATTCTGACCGACTATGGGGACGTTGTGCTGCACGTCTTTTCCCCTGAAGGTCGAGCACTCTACGACCTCGAACGTCTCTGGGCCGACGCACCTCGCATTGAATGGCAAAAGCTCATCTCGGCCATCCCGGCTGACGCTGCTCCAGTATTGTGAGCCGTCTGATGATTGAGTGGTCGTTCAGCTTTTAGTGCGGGCTTCTATCAACGTTCAATCTCGAGTTTGAATAACAGCGCCGACTGAAGTCGGCATTTCAAACTCAATCAACAAGCCGTAAACTGGACGCGGAAAATTCGCAGGCAATGAACTTACGCGTCAGCGCAGGATTTTCCGTGCCGACCCTCAGCAGCAAACTGCAGATTGCCCGCAGATCTCGATGACATCCAAACCGTGCCCCGTTCGGTTTTAAGTCACCGGCTTTTGTTCGAGGCAGCTCCGGCGGTCACGTTATTGGCTATGATCACTTTGTCACACGAACCTACGTTGGCACCGCAGCATTTATGGCGATCAGCCCTGAGCTTTACTGACCATCTGCTCAAACGCTAGTCGCTGCTCCGTCAGTGCCGCAACTTTGTCTGCGGGTTCTGTGCGAGCTTCCAACAAAATCCAGCCGTCATATTTGTTCGAATGGAACAGGCTGATGAGCTGCTGGTAAGGGTAGTCGTCGATGTTCAGTTCACGCACATGCACGGTTTTTCCAAATCTCGATTTCACCAGATTGAAGTTGTGCTCCAGCCCTTCACCCTTCAGATCTTCCCCATTCGAATTCCAGCAGACCGCCGCATTCGGATGATCAGCCACATCGAAGATGGCTTTAATCACAGGCAACTCGCTGGTCCCCGGACCGTGAACTTCCACACGAATCTGCTGGCCATATTCCTGGCCGTAAGCGGCCACTTCGTTCAACGCTTTTCCGATTTGCTCGATTGTCTTCTCGTGCTCGACGCCTTTGACAAAGCTGTTGGGCTTCACCTTAACGCCGCTGCCGCCGCAATCGTGCATCAATTGAATATACTGTTTGGTCAGTTCAATATTCGCTTTCAGTTTTTCTGGCTCGGCGTCATGAAACTGAGCATTCGAACCATAGCCCACCAGCTCCACCGGGCTGTCCTCGAACCGCTTGCGAACTTCCGCTCGCTGAATTTTTGAAAGTGACGGTTCCACGGCATGCTTATGCTCTGTGCGAACCTCGACGCCGCCCAAACCAGACTTTTCACAGGACGAGATCAATGTGGGCAAATCCATGTCCTTGCCCCACAAGTAGGTCACCAGCCCAAACTTCATCTTTGATTCTGCAGCGACTGATCTCGCCAGCACAGGAACCGTCTGCATCGCGCTGGCCATTCCTGCAGCCAGAGAAGCTTGAAGAAAGATTCGGCGGTCAACATTGCGCACGGCGGGCTCCTGCATGAGTTTCGCTGGAAACAGGATTATCGGATCACACTCTCTGCGCGATCATAGTTGGCGCACGCAGAGTTGCAAAGCAGGCCGACCCGACCGTCCGTTTTCACTACTGACCGAAGCCCAGCTTGCCGAGCCAGCGACGCGAACCACTGCCGCGACCGGCCTGATTCGGGCCATGCACAATCGTTCCGTCCGCGTTGAGGATCATTCCCATCTGCCGTGCATTTCGTTCCAGCAACTGGCGAGAATGTTCCAGTTGATTCACCTGGCGAGCAATGCGGGCTCGTTCCAATGACAACTCCAGTTCGCCCATGCGAGCCAGGTCGTCCATTTGCTTCAGTGTGTGACGCACCTGTTCGGCCAATTCATCCGGAAGCTCTTCCGCAATTGTCCGCAATTGGTCCGCAGACAATTGTCCCGTCGCGGATTCCTGCTGCCGACGAATTCTGGCAATCAACGTCGTAATGAATGCTTCCCGCTCTCGGAATGCGTTTCGCAGTTCCTGATCAGAGACAACTTCCGGATCAATCGCCTTGGG
>CAIJTV010000023.1:0-2884 GCA_903823635.1 uncultured Planctomycetaceae bacterium | reverse complement strand
CAGTTTAATGATGGCCGCACCGTCAACTGTTGTGACGAGCACGTTGGAGGGCTTGATGTCACGATGAATGATGGCTCTTTGATGCACATGCTGAACTGCCAGGCAACATTGCAGGAACAGCTCCAGCCTTTCCCTGACGCGCACTTTCTTCTGCGTGCAGTAATCCGTCAGAGTCACTCCTTCGACGTACTCCATCGCAATCCATGTGCGATCATCCGGCAGCTTGCCAATATCCAGGACTCGAGCGATTCCCGGATGGTCCAGCTGAGCGAGTGTCTTGTGTTCCTGTTCGAAACGCCAGATTGTCTCGCGATTCAGGAAATCGGGCCGAATCAGCTTCAGAGCCACCTTTCTTTTGATGGGTGCTTCCTGCTCCGCCAGAAGCACTGTTCCCATGCCTCCCTGCCCCAGGGATCGAAGAATCCTGTACGGACCAATCTGAGCAGATCTAATTTGGCTTTGTGGCGAATTCTTTTGAGTCGTGATCTCGTTCCGAAATTGCTCCAGAATCGACGGACGTTCCGACGCCGCAACAAGTGACTGCAGATCTTCAAGTAACCGGGCATCACCCTGGCAGGCCGCGATCATGAACTGCAGACGCTGTTCTGCTGATTCAATAGACAACGCTTGTTCGAACAGCTCATCGAGTGGGGAAGAATCAGCCACGGTGAGTGCATTCCTGAGGCGGGAAAATTAAGAAGCGATTCTATCGCAGGCTTTGAGGCCAGAGTAAAACCGGGATCAGTGCCCTTAACGGTCGCGGTGTTCTCTACCTCCGCATGGGCCGGCGTTGCCCGAGCTTTATTTAGGAGTTATCCGCCAATTCGCGATTCATCCAGGCCTTTGAAAATTGCCAGTAACGTTCGGCAGTCCGATGAGACACCTGCAATGCCACTGCACACTCTGCCATACTCATACCGCTGAAGAAATAGAGCTGCAGAAATTGAGCATGGTCCGGATAACTCTTCCGGAATTTGGTCAGGGCTTCGTCCAGTCGGAGCATATCGATCGCGAACGCCGAACCGTCCTGCGATTGCACAAGATCATCGAACATCGATAAGGAAATCGGCACAAAACCACTCTTAAGCTCGCCGGCCTCACGCATCTGTTGAGCATGATCCCGCAGCACGCTGTAGAGAGCATTTACAAGGCCCAATCGTTCATCGACTGCCTCTGTTTTTTTAACGTCTTTTGCTGTTTCAGCGGCTCGAACCCAGGCCTCATGAAGAATCGACGAGGGAGTCTTATTACTGGTTGACGCGGAGTTTTGCAAAAATGCCGCCGCCAGTTGTTTCATGTGGGCATAAATGTCGGGAAAAGATTCGCCAGCAACTGTGTCGAATTCTTTCGGGGGGGTGGGGTTTGTCATTTTTTCCCAGGTGGCTCTTGGCAGTTTGGTTGCCGAGAGTCTCAAATTGCGAAAGGCTGGCAGGCAGGCAGTGCATCGGGGCTCCTTCAGGTAATCTTGAAGATGATTTCAGATTAAAAGATCTATTACAACCGTAGTTGCTGACTACCCGGATGCCAAAAGCTGCAAAAAACGCCCCTTAAGCCATCTTTTTCTGTCGGTGGATATCGATTTTGGTGTGTTCTGAGTCCCGTAGAGCAGTCGGATTTACACCCGGAGCTTTCGGGAAATCCAGGGCAGGAAAATGGGGGACCGTGAAATGAAGCGCGCGTCGTAGGGTGGGACCAGTGAGCTTCGCGAACGCCGGCCCACCGATTCTCCGCATTCCAGATGGTGGGCCGGCGCTCCGCTGGTCCCACCCTACAATAAACTCACAGCTTCGAAGGGTCGGCTAACCGGGGCTTCACGGCTCTCAGCAGATGATGTGTCAGCCCTCCAGGCCTGAATTGCAATCCGAAAAATCACTGGGCATTGCCGTGTCAAAACACTCTTCAAGATACCAACAATTCTTGAACCCGCCCGAGCATGCAGGAACGTGGATGCTCGCTGCTCGAGGTTATCCTCTAAGCAGGTTTACCGGAGCCTGAAGTACCAGTGATGTCATGTCCGAATTCCAGTTCACATGCAACGGCGAAGATTCAGGTTTCAGGTACGGAGCGGGGAACTGAACCGGCGGCCCAATCGATTCCAGTGTGAACTTATAGTCCCCTGGCTCCAGCCACAGCGGCTCGGTGGCTCCATTGTTGTAGAGGATAAAAGAGCCATTGACGGCCGTGGTTCCAAATCCAATGGACTGAAACCCCGTGTCATTCTTCTTGTAAACTGTCACAAGGATGTCACTTGTCACTTCCGGACCAAACATCAACGCACCGGCGGTGCCACCTTTTGCGGGTGACGTGGATCCGCTGCAGCCGCAGAGAAATCCTGCGACCAGCATCGGGGTGATAAATTTTAATGTCCGCAATATTGATTGGTTCATAGGATTTTCACCTGAAGTGATCAATGAAGTTTTCTACATTCGCAGCAATCGCGTTTCGGCATCGCTGCATGAATTTCGTTATGTCAATAAATTAGGTTGGTCACAGTCCTCAACGCGGGCCCGCAGCAGCAGTTGCTGGACCTAACCCCAACCAGATACGAACCGGGGCAATACGGCTCAGAACCAACCAGTCCAGCAGCAGAACGATCAGCAAAGACGCCGCGAAGAGTGGCAGGCAGATGCCGATCAACACGATGATGGAAATCAGTCCCCACGATACGCGAGGGCTTAACGCTGGTTTCGGTGCGCCGAGAACTCCCTGGTCACGACGCTTCCACCACAAGATCACACCGCTGACAGACAGCAGGACCAGCCCCAGAGTTGTCAGAACTCCCAGGACCTGATTCGGCCAGCCAAACAACGCGCCTTCATGAGCCGCAACGCCGACGCCGACAGCGCGATCCACCCAGTGTCGATCTTTGAAGTCTTCGCGACTG
>CAIJTV010000022.1:0-2999 GCA_903823635.1 uncultured Planctomycetaceae bacterium | reverse complement strand
ATTTCAGCCGGTATTTTTCAGCCGGTATTGTTATTCAAATTCAAAATAGAATGCCGGTTTGAAGCCTGCACTCAAAGTGGAACGGCCACAATGTCATCACCCCGCAAGAGTATCTCCGATGTCCTTGCTCAGAACCTGCAGGAAATTCGGTTCCGAATGAAGATCGACAAACTGCTGATGCAACGGCGATGGAGCCCACGTCTTCGCCTCCTTCGCGAATTTTTGGATGGCAGTCGCAAGCTCGTGCTCATTACTGGAATCACAAACTGAACCCAGTTGGTAGCGTTTCGTCATTTCTCCGATCCAGCCGTAAGAATCGCCGAGAACCGGTCTGTTTGCAGCGGCCGCCCTGATAACGGTACTTGAGGACCCAATGTGCCGCCGAAACGGAACGCACACAAAATCACACGCTTCAAAATATGTCTGAAGTTCTGAGTTATCAATAAACTTATCCAGAGCAACGATTCTGTTCGAGTCGGCCCTTTGCCCCTGGATTTTACTTCTAATCGCAACTGAGAACTTCCCGGCCAGCAACAACTTCCAATGAGCTGGTAAGTCTGCGGCGTTAAACGCATCAATCAGTCGGTCTGCGCCCTTCCGCTCATCGATCGCACCAAAGAGCCCTATATAGCTACATTCAGCCGGCAATTTCAGAGTGTTCACAGCATCGTGACAACTCAACATCTGCCCTTGAGGAACAGGGTCCGGCAGGAAGACACTTTTCCTGGCCAAAACAGCGGAATGCTTCTGCACAAATTCGTATGCGATTGCATCAATCCAATAGACCCTGTGAATGACATTGGAGCTTAACGCCCGAAGAGTTATCAGATTCTGCAACCTTCTCCGAACGCCGCTTTCCTCGTATGCGAATGTGCCACGCATTTTCAACACAGACACTCGTGCCCGGAGTGAAGATCGCCTCAGCGACAGGGCTTCGAAAAGTGCCACACACTCAGCAAGTCCTCCATCTGCGTAAGGAATTAACACATCCGAATACGCCCCGCTTCGGATCTGGCTGCACAGCCACGAGAGCACTCCGAATCTGCCCTTGCCATCAATGGTGACATGCCTGACGTTGTCTGCAATTTCAGCCAGATGCCCATTAAACTCGGGCGTCTTGTTCACATCCGCCGGGAGCGCAAGCGTAACGTTGGCACCCGAAAGTTGGGCGGCCATTGCGAATAGCCTGACATAGTTCAGCCTATGGCCTCCTGAGTTGGGCTCAAAGATTAATATGTTCCTGTTGCTACCCACGCAGACACCTCTCCAATACTTGAACCTCGCTGGACCGATCACGGACGCTATCGTAGCAGCGGCAATCTCTGGATCTTCTGAACTTACAAGACCAGGAAGTTATCTCCGAGAAACTGATCACAGCCTTCATTCTGAAACCGAAGCATCCGAGTTTCACGCCTATGTAACCAGGACGACAAACGCAAACCTTTAGATGAGCACCCTGGACACATCTGACGGAAAGACGTCAACGGCGGACATTGCGCTAATTCAACCTGAACTCATAACCAACTCCGGGGTTTATCGAGAACTGATTATAGGGAAAGTGTCGCAGCGTCAATCGTTTTCAGTTGAAGCGGTTTACGTTCATCACAAGGTGCTGAACTGCAGTCATCGCCATTCAGCATTCACGGAGTGTGAGTCACCAGTTTCTCTCGAACCCCGGAGTTAAGCAAAACGACAAAAGGGATGATGGTCAAGGCAAATGCGAGACCGGCCGCAGCGCAGAAGAAATTGACCTCGAAGCCGTTGCAGGCCAAAAATGCGGCAACGGTAACAGTTCCAATTGATCTCGCAAACAGGAGCAATGAAACGACCCTCGTTTTGCCTAACGCAAGATTGACTGAATAAAGAAAGTTCTCCAGCGAGATCGCAGTTAAGTACACCATGGAGGCGGCCAGCTGGTATTTATCAGGCGGGGCTAACTTAGGAACAATTAACCGCAACACGGGATCGCCAAAGAAAAATGCGGCTGTCGTCACGAACGCGCCAAACACTATCAAACTGAGAGTTCCACCAAACATGTAGATTCGGACCCAACGGTGCGACCCCTCAGCCAGCGCATGAAAGAATGCAGCGCAAAGAGGCGAGATGATGATACTCGCGACGGAGAACAGACCCAGCACCAGGGACATCAACAAAGCAAAGCGAGAGATCTGATCAGCTTCACCAAACCTGGAAAGCAACAATAGTGGTGCCTGGTTGCAAAGATAGGCCGATATTCCGCCAACGAAGGTAAAGACAAGAGTTTCGGAGCGAAGCGTTGAATACAGATCAGGATCAGCCTCCGCAGGCTTTACGCAGAGTGAGCTATTGTGAGCAAGAAATAAAAGTAAATTCAACACCTGCACCGTGAAGGGAACGGCAGCCACAATCGCAGCCATGACCAGATAGTTGGGCAGACGTGGCAAGAGCGCGACAAGCAAGAGCATCGATATCAGTTTTGCAACAATCTCCCTGATGCTGGATCGGTGCGATTCCAGCAGTGCTGACTGGAGCAGATCTGTCGTCCCAAGGGAAATTGAGAACAGTCCGCAAAAAGCCAACAAAACGATAGGGGTTCTGTCGACGCTGTTTTCATTCACCCCCGGAATCAATCGTCCAAGACTCTCGTTGCAGATAACCAGCAGAAAGACGAGGAAGAGAATCGTGGCCCACAGCGCTGAGGATCCGAGCGAAAAGCGAAGCAGAGAACGCTGGGAGTTAAGATCGCCCTTAACCACAGCCCGCGAAAAGACAGCGATCAGCGAAGGCCCGAACCTGATCATGAAAACTGCAGGAAGGGCGGCGATCGCGGAAAGCGCCGCGAACTTCCCGAGACCACCACTACCAAAAATAGAGACACAGGTTGCGGCCAACTGCAGCTGGAAAACAACACTCAACGCGCGATGCAAGAACGCCGCAGCTATTGCAAGAAAAGTTCTCTTATTCCTCTGTGAACCGAAGTTCTTTCGCACGCCTCCCCCATTCGTCACCTCAATTGCATT
>CAIJTV010000021.1:0-1874 GCA_903823635.1 uncultured Planctomycetaceae bacterium | reverse complement strand
TGACAGTGAATGCGTTCGACAATCATCCGAACGAACGAGCCCATCAGATCATTGCTGAAGAGATTTTCAAGTGGCTGCAGGAAGATCCATCCGAGCTATAAACACGACGGCCCACGTCAGCCACTTTGGCGACGGCCCAGAGAAGAAACGCGGCCTCTGCCGTCCGCGGGCGAGCGTTGCAGCTTCCAACAGGAGTGGCTCAGCACCAGAATTCGAGCTTTTGAACCCGTCTGGTGGACGGTCGCACGATTGTTACGTACCTTGCGCATTCGTGCTCCTGTTCGCTGTGAATCTATGCTAAAAGATAAAGACAACTGACTCATGGCAAGTCCCCTGATCGATACTCATTGTCATCTGGATTCTGAGGGATTTCATCAGGAAATCGATCTGGTGATCCAGCGTGCTCAGGAGAGCGGCCTGGAGCGCATGATCTCCATCGGGACGACTCTGGAGACCAGTCAGGCCGCCATTCTGCTTTCGAATCGTTATTCGTGCGTCTCCGCTGCGGCCGGAATTCATCCCAACTATGTTCAGGAAGCCCGGCCGACCGACTGGGCTCATATCGAAGAGCTGGTTCGACATCCTCATGTCGTAGCCGTTGGCGAGACCGGTCTCGACAAATACTGGGACAAAGCCCCTCTCGACGTTCAGCAGGACTATTTCGTACGGCACATCCATTTGTCACGGCGGGTGCAAAAGCCGTTCGTTGTTCATTGCCGCGAAGCAGAAGCGGAAGTGCTCGCAGTTCTGCAGAGTGAATCAGGCGAGGAGCCAATGCAGGGTGTGATGCATTCTTTCTGCGGGAAACTGGAGACGGCACAGATTTGTCTCAGCCTTGGGCTCTACATCTCCTTCGCCGGAATGCTCACCTTTCGCAAGAACGAAGATCTGCGCGCAGTCGCCAAACAAATTCCGCTGGATCGACTTTTGGTTGAAACCGACGCTCCGTATCTGGCGCCATTGCCTTATCGTGGCAAACGTAACGAACCCTCCTGGGTTCGGTACACAAACGAATGCCTGGCTCAGATTCATGGTCTGACGCCTGATGAGATGGCTGAACAGACAACCTTGAACGCACGACGCCTGTTTTCGATTTGAATCCTGACATTCTGAATCTGAAGATTTCAAACGTGTGAATCTGCAAACGCCCAAAGGCAGCAGAGCATCACCGTAGTGCCGCAACTTTGTCGTTGATAAATTTCACGTGATGCGGAATGTGGTTCGTGATGCGTTCCAGCAGCGTTTCCAGTGTCAGTGGACCGGATTCCGAGTGCACTCCGGTTCTTTGAAAATCTTCCACATCAGTCTGGCGGAGAATCCTGGCCATTTGTTTGCGGACGAGGGCAATCAGGTTCAGCTCTTCGTGAACATCTCGGATCTCATAGTGCAGGCCGGATGCAAAGACGTCCGGGTCTCCGCCGAACATCGTCGGATTGTCTTCGACGAGTACTCGCTTCATCCGATCCGCGTAGATAGGTTCAAAATCGGCGAGGTGGCAAACGACCTGTCGAATGGACCACTTGCCCGGCACCGGATGCAGCCCATACTGACTTTCCTGAGCCTTTGTGACGGCCGCTCGAAGCAGTTCCGGGCCTTGTTCATATTGCTGCAGAAGCTGATCAAGTGTCATTCAAAATGGTCCAACTCGGGTGCTGCGATGATGTTTTATGCGTGAGTGGTGCGTCGAACCGCTGCGCCTGACTTAAGGATTAGTCCCAAACTAACTTACGTCAGGACTATCCCTAAGTCGGAAACTGCCG
This sequence comes from uncultured Planctomycetaceae bacterium, assembly GCA_903823635.1. Lineage (GTDB taxonomy): Bacteria > Planctomycetota > Planctomycetia > Planctomycetales > Planctomycetaceae > SXXK01. The sequence goes on along the minus strand of CAIJTV010000021.1, from coordinate 114 downwards.
AACAAACAACTTTCCAAATGTCCCGCGAAGTCTCATCGAACATGAGATGAAACACAAGCACCGCGAATGCGCGTCAGTCGACGAACATAAATTCGTTGGAACACATCAACACCT
>CAIJTV010000020.1:0-6516 GCA_903823635.1 uncultured Planctomycetaceae bacterium | reverse complement strand
GATCGCCAATCAACAATCAACAATTCCCACAGACGGCTGACGCCCAGCCGCTCGCCGGGGACAGTTACAGAACGTCGATGATTTCTCCGGCGAACAGGTCGGTAATGATATCGTCGACGGCTCGGAAGAATAGATCTGTACCAGTTCCACCGTACAGCACGTCACGCTCGCCCGCGTCGTTCAGCACATTCATTTTCGCTTTCAATGAAACCAGCGGACTGCCAACGCCAGCTCGCAGATTTGAGATCGAATCTGCATACGCGTCGCCGGAAATCCAATGTGTCCGAAGCGTGTGGAGATTGCTGAGGTCGGTATCGCTCGTCGTGGTTCCGGCGATCAGGATATCATCGCCAGCGTCGCCCTTGAGAATGTCCAGTCCCTGGCCACCGATCAGGATGTCGCGGCCACTGCCCGCTTCCAGAATATCACCAGCCTCCAGGCCGACAAGAATGTTATCGCCAGAACCACCCGTCAGTCGGTTGGCCAGAGCATTCCCGAACAGCGTATCGCTGCCAGTTCCGCCCACTGCATTTTCGAATGTACTAAGAGAATTGAGCTTCAGCGTACGATTCAAATTCACCGACTGAATCGAAGTCGTTCCAAGATTCACCACGACGCTGGACGTCAGATAGGCGAAGTTCAGTGAATCGATGCCTTCGTTCGCATTCTCTGTCACCTGATCGGCTTCGGCGGCGTTGGACGGAACAAACATATAAGTGTCGTTGTTGGCTCCCCCCAACAGCACGTCATTGCCACCTGCACCAAGAAGTTTGTCGTCTCCCGCATAGCCATTCAGATTGTTTTCCAGAGTGTTTCCGAACAGCGTGTCAGCACCGCTACCGCCCATGAGGTTCTCAAAGACAACAGCGGAATTGAGCTTCAACGTACGATTCGTATGCACCGGCTGGATCGATGTCGATCCGAGGTTCACCACGACACTGGTCGTCAGATAGCCAAAGTTCAATGTGTCGATACCCTGGTTCAGATTCTCGCTCACCGTATCGGCTTCGGCGACGGTGGTCGGAACAAACATGTAAGTGTCGTTGTCGGCCCCACCGTAAAGCAAATCATTGCCGCCGGCACCAAGAAGCTTGTCGTTCCCGGCATTGCCAGACAGAGTATTGTCCAGACCGTTGCCGAAGAGAGTGTCAGCACCGCTGCCACCGAGGATGTTCTCAAAGACAGTCGCGGAATTCAGCTTCAGCGTGCGATTCGTGTGCACCTGTTGGATCGATGTCGATCCGAGATTCACCACGGCGTCTGTGGTCAGAAACGCAAAGCTCAGCGTGTCGATGCCCTCATTGGCATTCTCTGTCGCCTGGTCGGCTTCGGGGACGGTCGTAGGAACAAAAACATAGGTATCGTTGTTGGCCCCACCGAGCAACAAGTCGTTGCCAGTGGCTCCGATGAGTTTGTCGTCCCCGGCACCACCAGTCACGGTATTGTCCAGACTGTTGCCGAATAGCGTGTCAGCACCGGTGCCACCGATGAGGTTCTCAAAGGCAACTGCGGAATTCAGCTTCAACGTACGATTCGTATGCACCGGCTGAACCGACGTCGATCCGAGATTCACGATGATGCCTGTGGTCAGGGCTGCAAAGTTCAGCGTATCGACGCCTTCATTCGTATTCTCTGTTAGCTGGTCCGCTTCGGCAGTGAGTGTCGCTCCAAACAGGTAGGCGTCGTCTCCGGCTCCTCCAGTGCATTGATCGCTTCCATTGCCGCCGATCAGGAGGTCATTGCCGAGGCCTCCAAATAGACGGTCTGCTCCATCATTGCCCGTGATCGTGTTGGGCAGACTGTTGCCGTAGAGCACATCCGCTTTTGCCCCTCCCAGCAGATTTTCAATCCCGCTGGAAGAAGTCAACTGCAGTGTCAGATTGTCATTGACTCTCTGTGGAGCGAGTTCGGCAAGGCTTAGCGACACTGGATTCAGCATTGTTGTTGAGAAATCAAGTGTATCGGCATCACCACCAACGTCATCAACACGAACATTTCCCGTTGGCAGGTCAGCGCAGATTTGGTAGCGATCACTTCCAGCGTCGCCGGCCAGAATCACGTTCTCGATTCCCGAGATGATGACGGAAAAACCATTCAGCAGGATGGTCGAACCGTTGACAACAAACAAGTCGTTGCCGGTGGTTCCTCGGATCACGACGTCGTCATCCCCTGCAATCCCATTTAGATTCAAAGGGAGATCCCGGGAAATGCTGCCGACATAAACCGGCACTTGGCCGGCTACGCTTTTTGAGACTTTAAAACTCCCTGAGCCTGATGGAGTGGATGGCTCCACCACAAAGACATCCGGAGAAGTCGTCCCCAGAACATCTCCGACGGCGCTAGTATTCTCACGGGTCAGCGTGACATCATTGCCGTCTCCCCCGTTCATAGAGACCCGAAACGTAATGTTATCAATAACCATGGCACCTGAAGCATCCATGTTCCGAAAACGGCCTACGATGGAATCTGTTCCATCATTCTGGATCAGCAGCCAGGTCCTGCCGGCTGCAAGATCAGCCGCATGATTCAGTTGCAGTATCGGGTCATTCAGGACGAGGCGACCGGTCACTGAGACAGCAGCAACGGCCGCATCAGGGTTAAGGCGATTCGCATCAAGAACCAGGGTAGAGGTGTTTATGTTCGGATGAGTCTTGCTTCCAAAAGAAACCTGATCACTGCCGGTAATGGCTTTATTTAAGCCGGGAACGAGAGTCAATTGTCCGCCCGCAGTGACTACGTTTCCCGCCTCAGCAGAAATCGTTTCTCCAGACTTGAGGGTTAGATTTTGCGACGTCCTGAGATTCAGGTCACCCACGATCGTCAGTGATCCCGTGAATTCATTGCCAAAGAAGAGATCATGCGCGGTAATGCGATCGAGTGTCGCCTGGCTCAAATCGAGGGATGTCTCCTGGCGTGTGGACGAGCCGATAATGATCTTTCTTCCCGTGGTTGACGGAGCAATGTTGACGGTCCCGTCGATACCAGAATCAACAGAGGAATCCGTGGCTATTTCCAGGTTGTCGGCAATGATCGTAATGCTGCCGTGATTTGCCAGAACTTGTGTACCACTCTCCAGCAAAGTTGCCGCAGGTGCTCTGGTCCCTGATCCTGTTCCACCAGAGTAGCCGGTGATTCGGATCTGCTCCCCCACAATCCGTGTGGTCTCTCCGGTCAAAACCACACCTCGATTGTTCAGCCCTGTCGAAATTCCGCCTGTCCCAAGAATGCTGCTGAGCGCCTCAGGAGATCCCAGAACTGTCGCTCCGGCTTCGAGCGAAACACCGTAGTTCCATGCGGAGAGCCCTGCTCCTCCCCCGGTCCCATTGATCTGAACGACGCCTGCGGAACTGGAAATAACGGTCGTCTCTCCGGCAACAAGTACGCCGCGATTCTGATCGCCGTTGGTGGATCCACCGCGACCAATGATATTCAGAGCGTCTGATCCTTCAAGATGTGCACGGCTGCCCGCGTCGAGAAATACTCCGCTGTTGAATGCCGAGTTCCCGATTCCTCCACCCGTTCCATTCAAAACCATATTGCCTGTGCTCGCATAAAAGCCGGATAGGTTTCCTGTGGCTGCCAGACCGCGATTGAAGTCTCCGCTCCCGGAACCGCCCTTGCCCGTGAGTTGCAGATTGCCTGTCCCGAGGACACTGACCTGTCCTCCAGCGTCGCACAGAACGCCAACGTTGTGTCCAGCGACCAGTCGTCCTCCCCCGGTGCCCTTGATTGAGAGCAATCCGTTCACAGTTTCGACTCTGCTCATTGCTCCTGAGACATGCACTCCGCGATTGTAGCTGCCGCCGGAAATTCCGCCGAATCCGACCATGTCCATTGAGGCCGCACCGACAGTTCTGACCGATCCCCCTCCATCAAGCTGAATTCCGGAGTTGAACTCTGCGGTGTCAGAATTTCCTCCGGTGCCGGTGATGGACAGTGCTATTCCGGACGCAACGATTTCTGACCCTGCTCCACTCACGACAATGCCTCGAGAAGGCATTTGACTGCCGTGGCCGCCAGAGCCGACGATCACAACATTCTGCGTTGTTCCCCCGACGATTTTCGCTCCCGCTGAAATCACAACGCCATCCGGCGATGAACCCGCGGTCGAACTACCGGTCCCGGAGATTGCGATCGATCCCTTGCCAGTCGTGCCGACATATCCGCCGGCGATGTTTACTCCGCTTCCCCATTGACCAACCGTGCCGATAGAGGGATCCGAATTCAGGATGATCGCGCCGTCCGTTGATTCAATTCGACCGACAGAATTAACGATGATGGCTCCTGCGGATCGAGCTTCCAGTCCCGCCGTCCCATTCAGCTTGATCGGGGAGTTGATTACGATGGGGCGAGGCGTCAGCGTTTGTTGCAGAACAACGGACTGAGCGATGCTTTGTGTCGTCGAACCGGAGAAGACAATTTGAGTGTTGGGGGCCGCATCAGAAATCTGCAACCCCGTCAGAAACGACTGACCCGCTGCAGAAACGCGCAGAACCGAAGTGCCGTTTCCGGAAACGAATTCATTGTCTGTACCATGCCAGACGCTGCTCGAAAGGTGGAACTGCATCAGATCTGTGTCACGGGAGACATTGACGACGTCGCCGGTGTTGTCGAGTTCGATTCCGAGCGTTTTTCCATCAATGCGGAAGCTGACAGGATTCACTGTCAGTTTGAATGTTTTCACCACGGTCAGATTGTCGGCAGCCGTTTCCAGTTTTCCATCCGGACCAAAGTTCTCGACCGTAACGCTGACTGTTCCTGCGCCGAATGAATTTCGCGCGGGCTCAAGGGTCAGTGTGGCTGCCGCGCTGGATGGAACTGCAGTGACTCGAACACCACAACTTAGCGATGCACTTTGGAAACTTGCGGAGATCCTGACCGGCGTCTGACTGCCGTTGCCGGGGCCTATTCCGGTCAGAGCGATATCGTACGACGCCGAATCTTCCTGAATCACGACGTCACTGATCGAATCCAGTGTTGGGCTTGTCGCCGACAACAGAACCTTCTTCTCCAGTTGTTCGGTCGCCGGGAACTTTCCGACACGGCATCGTCGAGGTCTGTTGCCGGCAGAAAATGGTGCCGCATCAACTCCCAGGATGTTGGCCAGTGAGAAAAGTTTCGCAAAAGGAATGGACATAGACATTTTCCATAATCTTTGAGTTTTCGACGTCTCAAAGGGCTGCATCTGTGCGGAATCTCATCCAAGGCCAGGGCTCCTGAACTTCTGGAAACTTAGTTCTGTTCTCTGCCTCGGTATCCGTATTCCGCACCTATCCGTGGGAATAGGACAAGTCCTCAACTCGACTGCCAATAGTTCTCCTCGTTGTGCATTCTTTTTGCTTCAATAACCGGTTCAGAGTGACACCCTGAAGTCGCAGCCGTCCAGCGGTAATCCATCCCGCCATATCTCAGAATTATTTCCGGGTAGGGGTTTCACCGACCTCGTCGTTTTGGCGGACCGATTCACGGTACGTCTTCCCCGCAGGGGCTAAGTTTCACAGGTGTTCTACCCGTAAGCAGTCTTTTAAGGGTGAGCCTGAAAAACTCGGGGTAGAAGACGATTTTCTCTGAGATTTTCGGCTTAGCGCAAGACGATCTCACAGTGCCACAACAGACTTGAATCTGCTGTTGCTCGCCATCGGCGAGGGAGTTGGTGACCCTGGGCGTGCCAAAGACTTTCTTAGGGAAACGACGTTTTTCGTACGACCTTAACAGAGGCATCTGCTTCTGCGGCTGCTGGTACAAACCCCTGTCTCATGGTCAGAAGAAATGATGATCGAGTTACGCAGAACAGCCGCTATTCGTGAGGGGCTTAAATACTGCAGCGGAAGTCAAATTACTCAACAACGCTGACAAACCGATTCTCCGTCTGAGCCCTTGGCACATTGACCTGTCTGCAGGGATTCATCGTGGTGACGGGACATGTTCAGGGATGGATGATGGCATCAAGAAGCTCGTCGCGCCATTCTCGGCGAACAGGATCCCAGGCTCCGAATCCTGAACAGAACTCCCAGTAGGCAGATCCGAATTTGTGTTTCCGACAGAGGCCTGCAACGGTCCGCGTCCAGCGTAATCGGTCTTCGCCGGGGGCGATGTGATAGCAACCGAATTCCCCGACATAGACGGGGCGATGATTCTTCACGGACCAGTCGGAGATGCGTTGGAAATCTTCCTCTATCGCTGTTCTTTCTGCCTGATTAAACGGAAACTTTCTTCCCGCTGGTGGAGTCTTGTCACCCAGGAACTCCGCGCCCTGATGGGTAAACTCGTGAGGTCGATAATAGTGAACGGTGGCAATCAGCATCTGATCTTCCGCCGGAAGTTTCAGGTGGATCAGTTCGTCCGGCGAGTTCCAATTTCCGCCGCCCAGAATGACGGCCCGGTTCGAGTTCTTTTTCCTGATGATGTCGAGAGCAAGAGGAAGGATCTTGTTCCATTCCTGCGTCGTCAGATTATCGTGCGGTTCATTGAGAATTTCGAAGTAGACCGTCTCTGGTTGTGATGCAAACAAGTCCG
>CAIJTV010000019.1:0-6296 GCA_903823635.1 uncultured Planctomycetaceae bacterium | reverse complement strand
GAAACAGTACATTTTTCCGTCGGTGCTTCCTTTTGCGCTCGTTGTCATTTTTGCAGCCGGCGCAAGGGGACAATCAGCGCTGCCCTGCCCCGAACAACTCCCTCAGAGCGGGACTGGGGCTACCCAAAATGTGATTGCAAAGAGTCCGGATGACGGCTCCGTTTTGCCGTTTCCGTCCACGCCGTCAGCAAGCGTGGCGAAACCAAGACTGCAGGACTCCATTCACAAGCGGCGAGTGGAACAAAGTCATCTTCCGGCCGATGCGCCTAACATCCTGATCGTGCTTGTTGACGACGTGGGTTTTGGCACGCCTGATACCTTTGGCGGATTCGCCCACACGCCAACACTCTCTAAACTCCGCGACGAAGGCGTTTGCTACAATCGCTTTCATACAACGGCGATCTGCTCGCCGACCCGCGCTGCGCTGCTCACTGGTCGCAACATGCATCATGTTGGCAGCGGTACCATCGCCGAGCGTGCTGTGGACTGGGATGGTTACACGGGAACGATACCAAAGTCCTCCGCGACCATTGCCGAGGTGCTGAAGAACTACGGCTACAAAACTTCTGCGTTTGGGAAATGGCACAATACGCCCGCCGACCAGACGACGGCTATGGGCCCGTTCGACAAGTGGCCCAACGGCTATGGCTTTGAATATTTCTATGGCTTCATCGCAGGCGAAACGTCGCAGTACGAACCTCGTCTGTATGAAAACACCAATCCTGTTGAGCCACCTCACAGCGAGACCTATCACCTCACGGAGGATATGGCCGACAAGGCCATCGGGTGGATGAAAAAGCATCGGGCCTTCTCTCCTGACAAGCCGTTTCTGATGTACTGGGCTCCGGGTGCGGCGCATGGCCCGCATCATGTGGCTTCCGCATGGGCCGATAAATACAAAGGCCAATTCAACGACGGCTGGGATGCTCTCCGCGAGAAGACCTTCAAACGTCAGAAGGAACTCGGCTGGATTCCCTCAAACACAGAACTCACTCCGCGCGATGCCACGATGCCTTCGTGGGACAGCATTCCGGAATCTGAACATGCTTTCCAGACACGCCTCATGGAAGTTTTCGCGGGCTTCGCTGAACACACCGACGTGCAGGTTGGCCGGGTCGTGGATTACCTCGACCAGACCGGGCAGCGAGACAATACGATCATTCTGTATATCTGGGGCGACAACGGGGCATCCGCAGAAGGGCAAAAGGGTTCTATCAGCGAACTCCTTGCACAGAATCAGATTCCCAACACCATCGCGCAGCAGATCGCAGCGCTGGAGGAACTTGGCGGACTGAAAGCACTGGGCAGCCCAAAGACGGACAACATGTATCACGCGGGCTGGGCCTGGGCTGGCAGCACCCCATTCCGATCGACAAAGCTTGTCGCTGCTCACTTCGGCGGCACCCGCAATCCGCTGGTTGTTTCCTGGCCCAAAGGAATCAGGCCCGACACAAAGCCGCGTTCTCAGTTTCACCACGTCAACGACATCGCACCGACACTTTACCAGCTGCTGGGTATCACACCGCCCAAAGTTGTCAACGGCGAGGTACAGGATCCGATCGACGGTGTCAGCATGGCCGCATCCTTCACAACACCGGATGCGCCCGCAACAAAGCAAACACAGTATTTCGAGTGCTTTGGCAGCCGTGGCATCTATCACGAAGGTTGGTACGCCGGCACGTTTGGCCCGCTCATCCCGTGGGTCAATGCGCAGACAGGACTCGCTGACTGGGATTCAGCGAACGACGTTTGGCAGCTTTACGACCTCACTAACGACTTTTCCCAGGCACGGGACCTTGCCGCTGCTAATCCGGGAAAGCTTGCTGAACTCCAGAAGGTGTTTCTTGAAGAAGCCGAGAAGAATAAAGTTTTCCCGATTGGGGGCGCCCTGCTCACTCGGATTGATCCGACCACTGTCATCGCCAGTCCCTACAAGTCGTGGGCGTTTGACTCCACGACAACGCGAATGCCGGAGTTCATTGCGCCCGGGCTTGGCAAGAAGAACAATACGGTCACCATTGATCTCGAAATTGGCGAGAACGCGAGTGGCGTCCTCTATGCCCTCGGTGGCGCCAGTGGCGGGCTCACATGTTACATGGATCAGGGTCATCTCTGTTTCGAATACAACATGATGATCATTGAACGCTATCGGGCGAAGTCTGCAGAGAAGATCGGCCCCGGCAAGCATACCATCGTTGTGGATACGACTCTCAAAGCTCCTCGCCCCGGCTCGCCCGCCGACATCGTGCTGAGCGTCGACGGAAGCGAAGTTGCTCGTACCGTCGCAAAGATCACGGTGCCGGGAGCTTTCACGGCCAGTGAGACTTTCGACGTCGGCACTGACCTTGGTTCACCAGTTTCATCATTCTACGACGACCTTCGCCCATTCGAGTTTGTTGGCAACATCCATCAGATCACCGTCGCCCTGAAGCAATAGAAAACGCTGCTATGAAGATCAGTTCGCTCCTTCTCATCGGGGTGTTTTTTTTGTGCGCCGGCTCAGTGCATGGGCAGGATGTTCTGCCGTTTCCACCCACGCCGACAGCATCCACGGCAGGCCTGACGATGCAGGATTCCGTTTACAAAAAGCGAGTTGAGCCAAGGCGGCTGGCTGATGGAGCACCAAATATCCTTATCATCCTGATGGACGATGTGGGACCGGCGACGCCCACAACATACGGTGGAGAGATTCATACGCCAACACTCGATCGGGTGTCAAAGGCTGGAATTTCTTACAACCGTTTTCATTCCACGGCGATGTGTTCACCAACGCGAGCTGCACTCCTGACCGGACGGAATCATACTCGAGTCGGCAACGGGCAGATTGCTGCCATCGCCAATGATTTTGATGGTTTCAGCGGCACCATTCCGAAGTCATCTGCAACTGTTGCAGAAGTGCTGAAGAACTACGGCTACAACACCGGAGCCTGGGGCAAGTGGCATAATACTCCCGAAGAGCAGATCACCAACAAAGGACCGTTTGATTACTGGCCCACGGGTTATGGCTTTGAGTACTTCTACGGATTTCTTGCGGGAGAAGCGTCGCAGTATGAGCCAACGATGGTGCGCAATACGAGTCAGCTGTCGGAGCATCGAAAAGAAGGCTACCACCTGACCGATGACATCGCGACGGACGCCGTTAAGTGGCTGCGTGAACAGCGAGCCTACGCGCCTGAGAACCCTTTCTTCATGTACTGGGCCCCCGGGGCTTCTCATGGTCCTCATCAGATCATGAAGGAATGGGCGGACAAGTACAAAGGCAAATTCGATGACGGCTGGGACAAATATCGCGAACTCGCATTTGCCCGGCAGAAAGAGCTCGGCTGGATTCCGCAGAATACAGAGCTCACACCGCGACCGGCATCGATGGCGTCATGGGATTCAATCCCGGAAGAGGAAAAAGCCTTCCAGCGTCGACTGATGGAAGTGTTCGCCGGTTTCACTGAGCACGCTGACTACAATGCGGGTCGAATCATCGACGAGATCGAACGTCAGGGCAAACTCGACAACACACTGATCTTCTACATTTGGGGCGATAACGGGTCTTCGGCAGAAGGACTGAACGGAACGATCAGCGAACAGCTCGCGCAGAACGGAATCCCGACGAAGATTTCGCAGCATCTTTCTGCCCTGGAGGAACTCGGCGGCCTTGATGCCCTGGGCGGACCAAAAACGGACAACATGTATCACGCGGCATGGGCCTGGGCGGGCAGCACACCTTACCGTTCAACTAAGCTCGTCGGTGCTCACTTTGGCGGGATTCGTCAGCCGATGGCGGTTTCGTGGCCGAGCGCGATCAAAGCCGATGCAACGCCCAGACCTCAGTTTCACCATGTGATTGACATCGTGCCGACGATCTATGAAGCCACGAAGATCAAGCCTCCCCAAGTGGTCAACGGCTTTCCTCAGGATTCGATTGATGGGCTCAGTCTGGCCTATACGTTCGCGGATGCCAAAGCGACTGGTCAGCGGAAGACACAATTCTTCGACATCATGGCCAGTCGAGGTCTCTACCACGATGGCTGGTTTGCCAGTGCCTTTGGACCTCGCGAACCGTGGGTGGGCGGAGTCCCCAAAGGTGCTCGCGAATGGTCGCCGGAGAAAGATGTGTGGGAGCTTTACAATCTGGAAGAAGACTGGAGTCAGGCCAATAACCTCGCTGCCAGGATGCCGGAGAAAGTCGCGCAGATGAAGGATCTGTTTTTGATTGAGTCAGCAAAGAACAAGAATCTGCCAATCGGCGGCGGGCTTTGGTCAACCGCTTTGTTCCACCCCGAAGACGCGCCGGCGACATCAGTGACCGAATGGACTTTTGAGGGAGCCATGGCCGGAATGCCGGAATCAGCGGCGCCCAAGCTCGGAAAAAACAACAGTCTTGTGTCGATGAATCTGGAAGTCCCTGACAATGCCAACGGTGTGCTCTACGCGCTGGCTGGATTTTCAGGCGGCGTAACGTGCTATGTGAAAGATGGTTTCCTGTGTTACGAGTTTAATTTGTTTGAGATCACTCGCACGAAGATTCGTTCCAAAGAGAAATTGCCGACCGGAAAAGCGAAGGTCGAGATCGAATCGAAGCTCGCGGCAAAAATTGGTGGCCCGATGGACGTCACTCTGAAAGTCAATGACGTGGAAGTAGCCCGGGAGCGAGTTCCAGCCGCCATGTCACTGCACTTCACGAGCAATGCGACGTTTGATATTGGAAGCGATCAGGATTCACCGGTCTCGCTCGACTATTACGACCAGGCACCGTTTGAATACAACGGAACGATCGGCACAACCACGATCCAGTACACTGGCAAGTAGGTCGTTTACAGGAAGAAAAATCGCCCGGGATCCGATGAATCCGTCATAGCTCATGGGCGAGATGCGACGGCCAGTCTCCTTGTCATGAAGGCTGTCGCGCAAACACGGTCTGAGGTATTCCGTGTATGACCTCAACGCTTCTGAAAGAGAACCCTGCATCGCGGCGCGGGTGATCCTTCAATCTATCCGCCGCGAATTCCTCGCATCCGAAGAATTTTTAGACGAATGCTGAGCATTCTGACTGGTGACATTGACCAACGTAGCCTGCGGATATCATCACAGCAAACGCTGACGGAGAATGTCACTCATTTGCAGCCAACATCGTTTGAGCAGGCAACTATCTATAATTCGAACGCGAAATGACTGTGGGCTGTCCATACTGCTTTAGTTCACAACATGGCTTGAGTGCTGAACACTCCCTGTCCGGCCCGCAAATGTTCCTTGTTCCATTTGGCGATTCTCCGTCGATACGACAAAGGTCGATCGAAACAAACACCAGTCCTTGCGCTGATATGCGGCTCTCTCGACTTGTGGTAGACTCATGCTCTGCGGACCAGGAGAATCTTATATTGATGCGAACAACAGGTTGATGAAACGTTTTGAGGCAGCGTTGTCGGATACCGATGAGCACCTGATCAATCAGGCGGCTGCGGGGGACTTTGCGGCTTTTCAGGAGTTGACCGGTCGCTTTCAGTCGCGAGTATTTCGCGTTGCCATTCGCATCGTTGGCCAGCAACAGGATGCAGAAGACGTGACTCAGCAGACGTTTCTGAGTCTGATCGAACACGTCGACTCTTTTCGCGGCGAGTCATCAGTCGCCACATGGATTTTGCGAATCGCGACTAACCATGCACTCAAAGTTCTGCGAAAGCGTCGAGGTCTGCCGATGGTCGCATGGGAGGAATCTGCCGACGAAGACAGCTACTCGACGTTACCACATCCCGAGTTTATTGCGCGATGGTCGGCAACTCCGGAAACCCTGGTCCAGCAAGCCGAGGTCCGGGAACAGATTGAGTCAGCTCTTACGACTCTGGACGAAAAATACCGCATCGTCTTCGTTCTGCGCGACATCGAAGGATTGTCCGTACGAGAAACGGCCGAATCGCTGGAACTCACTGAAGCAACCGTCAAAGTGCGATTGTTAAGAGCTCGGCTGATGATGCGAGAGCAATTGACGCGAGCATTCGGCGATGAGTCCACTCGAATTTTTCCAGATCATGAACATGGCTGAAAACTACTGTAACTTTTTTGTCGCACCTGGATCACTCCTCTGACATTTGCCTCTTTCCGGACAACGCCATGACCTGCGAAGAACTGCTGAAAGCGCTCAACGAATACGTCGACGACGAAGCTGCGCTGGCGGTATGTCGGGAGTTTGCCGAGCATCTGGCGGGCTGTAATCCGTGCCAGGTTGTTGTGGACAACATTCGCCAGACGATCGCACTTTACAAAGCTGGCGAGCCCTATCGAATGCCTCCCGAGTTTGAAACTCG
>CAIJTV010000018.1:0-5868 GCA_903823635.1 uncultured Planctomycetaceae bacterium | reverse complement strand
CGTCGAAGGCAACCGTGATCGGGAATTCAATCCGGTCAAGAACAAGAGCGGCGCCGACTCCGCCGAGACAGCTCGTGCGGCGTTAAATCGGATTGCAACGGAATGGCTGAAAGGGTCCGGGCACTCACTGCCGGAAGGTCAAGCGATCGAGATCAGCCCTCTGCAGGCATTGGATGCTGACGAGTTAAAGCAGAAACTGGCCAAAGGGAAGCTTCTGATCTCCGAAATTACCGCTCCTGCCTAACAGTCAAATTAGGCTTCATTGGCAGCAGAGTCGGCATCAATAAACAGAGAAATCACGCTGTTTCTCTGGCCGCAGGTGCGTAGAATCGCCTCGGCCCTCGGATTGGCATTCCGCCAGAAAACGGTCCATAATGCCGCTCCGATCTGCCGTAATTTCCTACGCTACGAAAGTTCCCTGTTGGGTGTGGTTTCGCTAGACTCCCTGGATGTGACTGGAATCAGTCCGAGCATTGCGGCGCGAATCCCGATTAGCAGCCCGTGCAGACCTTAAAAAGACTCCTGTTTTCGAAAGTTGGACCCATGGCAAAAGCACCAAAGAAACTTCCCTCAACGAAGGCCGCCAGCGAAGACCAGTTGATGCTCGACAATGCCGTCGGGCAGATTGAAAAAATGTTCGGCAAGGGTTCAATCATGAAGTTGAACCCTTCAGAAAATGCCGGCGGTTTTCCCGGGATCTCCACAGGCGCGCTGTCGATCGACCTCGCGCTGGGTGGACGTGGATTTCCTCGCGGCCGAATCATCGAACTGTTCGGGCCGGAATCCAGCGGTAAGACAACATTGGCACTGCATGCGATCGCCAATGCTCAGAGGGAAGGCGGCATTGCGGCGTTCGTGGATGCAGAACATGCTCTGGATCCGCAGTGGGCGCGACGTCTGGGCGTAAACCTTGATGAGCTGCTCGTGAGCCAGCCATCGTACGGTGAAGAAGGTCTGCAGATTACGGAAATGCTGGTCAAATCCAATTCGGTCGACATCATCGTCATCGACTCCGTGGCGGCATTGGTTCCCAAGGCGGAACTCGACGGAGAAATTGGAGACTCTCACGTGGGCCTTCAGGCACGAATGATGAGCCAGGCGATGCGAAAGCTGACCGGAGCAATCTCCAAAGCCAAGGCGACGGTCATCTTCATTAACCAGATTCGTGAGAAGATCGGCGTGATGTTCGGCAGCCCGGAGACGACTCCTGGCGGCCGTGCTTTGAAGTTCTTCAGCTCCTGCCGCGTCGATGTGCGACGCATCAATCAGTTGAAGGAAGGTGAAACGACGATTGGCATGCGGATGCGAGTGAAGATCGTCAAGAACAAAGTGGCACCACCGTTCCGAGTGGCCGAAGTCGACATGTACAGCACGTGTGGGATTAGCTACGAGGCGGATCTGGTCGATCTGGCTGTCGAAAACAAGATCATTGATCGCAGCGGAAGCTGGTTCAATTACGGATCCGTAAAGCTGGGTCAGGGCCGCGACAGAGCTCGAGTCTACCTGGAAGAAAACCCTGCTGTTGTGGCAGAGATCCGCAAGAAGATTCAGGATCTGAAACACATCACATCCGGAGTGGCTGTCGCGGAAGAAGAAGCGGCGGCCGCAGAAGCCGAGTGATCAGTTCGGATTCACACCCAGACGATTCATTTTCGAAAATCCCGTCGACGGAGCGACGGGTGTCCAGGGTGTTCGTTGCTTCCCCGTCGGAATGCAAACACATGTAGGAACTCGGATGTGTTTTGCAAAAAGGACCATGCTTTGATTTCGAACGCCTAACAAAACCGGGACTGGCTCACGCCGAGAGCGCGGAATCGATGAGAAAAGCGACCTTCAGGGGTGCCTGTCCCGGTTTTGTTAGAGCCTCTTAAAGCACTTTGCTGACTTTGTACCTACTGAATTCGCGTGGCAAGAACTAGAATCAGCCGCAGGGCGGTCTTCACTGCTCCTGTCACGTAAAAAAGGTGCAGTAGTCTAAAGTTGAATGTTCGGAAGTTACTTCGCGACATTGGCTTCGGTACCTCTTTTTCAAGATTTGCCTCCTCAAATTTTCAAAGAGAACAGAAACCGTGCCTCTGCATTCAATTCAGCAGGCGATCGACGCGCTGAAATCCGGTGGCATGATCATCGTTGTGGATGACGAAGATCGTGAAAACGAAGGCGACTTCGTCTGCGCGGCGGAGTCCATCACACCGGAACAAGTTGACTTCATGTTGCGAGTTGGTCGAGGGACGCTGTGTGTTCCGGTCGCTGCCGACGATGCGGCGCGACTGAAGTTGCGACCCGTGGTTGAAGAATCCAGCAACACCGCTCCGAACAAGACTGCGTTTTTGCGAGCTGTTGATCATGTGTCCGCAGGGACCGGTGTAAGTGCCATCAATCGGGCTCGCACGATTCGCGCGCTGGCGGACCCGGCGGCACTGGCAGATGATTTTCTGCAGCCGGGCCATGTGAATCCTCTGCTTGGGATGGACGGTGGCGTTCTGCGCCGCGCCGGGCATACGGAAGCAACGATTGATCTGATGCGACTGGCGGGAAAACGCCCCGTGGGTGTTCTGATTGAGATCTGCAGTCAGACAAGTCACGGTATGGCTGATCTGACCGAACTGCGGGTACTTGCTGATCAGTATCAGATCCCGATGATCTCGATCGAGGAATTGATTCGCTTTAGGCGCATGCGTGAGCAACTGGTGACTCGAATTGTCGCCGTACCAATGCCGACGGCCGATCTGGGGACACCGATGGTTGTGGCCTACCAGGTGACACATGAGAATCAGGAGCCGCTGGCATTGGTCTGGGGTGATCTCAGCAAGGCCGAATCGCCGCTCGTTCGCATGCATTCATCATGCTTCACCGGTGACGTTTTGGATTCGCTGCGCTGTGACTGCGGTGATCAACTTCGAATGGCGATGCGAATGATTCACGACGAAGGAACCGGTGCTGTTGTCTATCTTCCTCAGGAAGGACGTGGAATCGGGCTGCTGGCGAAACTCAAGGCGTATCAGCTGCAGGATGAAGGGCTGGATACTGTTGAAGCCAACCATCGTCTGGGCTTCAAAGCCGATATGCGTGACTACATGGTCGGACTGCAGATCCTGAAAGATCTTGGTCTCAGTCGTGTGCGTTTGTTGACGAACAATCCCAAGAAGACGGATGCGTTTGTTTATTCGGGTGTCGATCTGACTGTTGTCGAGCAGGTTGCGATTGTTGCTCCGCCGCATGAATGTCGCACGAACTACATGACCGCGAAACGCGAAAAGATGGGACACCTTTTGCCTGACAATGTTGTGAAGAAGCCCGAAACCTCGCTGTAGAGCTTTCTCTGTTTCCGACGCCCTGTGTAGCGGCTGGTCTGACAAAGCGGTGACGTTTCAGTATCCTGATTTGCGGCTCCACAGAGGAATCAAGAGCGTGTCTTTGGAGACTCCTTCTTCATCATCCCAGGCGACGGTCTCACTGTGGGAATCTTTTGTCGTTTGGCTGCGTGTCGCTCTGTTGAGTTTTGGCGGGCCGGCGGCACAAATCGCTGTGATGCATCGCATTATCGTGGATGAAAAGAAGTGGCTTGATGAACGCCGCTTTCTGCATGCACTCAACTTTTGCATGTTGCTACCGGGACCTGAAGCGCAACAACTGGCAACGTACATCGGCTGGTTGATGCACGGGGTTCGTGGCGGATTGATGGCTGGATTGTTGTTCATTCTGCCGGGCTTTGTTTCGATCCTGTTGCTGAGTCTGCTGTACGTTTCGTTTCAGGATTCGTTCACATTTCAGTCGCTCTTTTTTGGGCTCAAGTGCGCCGTGCTGGCCGTCGTTGCGGAAGCTGTGCTGCGAGTCAGTCGGCGTGTGCTGAAGAATCGAGGTCTGGTCATGATCTCGATCATTGCTTTTCTTGTTCTGTGGGCGAAGCTGCTGCCGTTTCCTGCAGTGATCGCTATTGCCGGTCTGGTTGGCATTGTCGGACAGCGAGTCGCCCCAGCGATGTTTGTGGTCGCGAAGAAGAAGGACGCTGAGCCCGCGTTGCCACTCAGCGTTAAACACACATCATGGCGATCAGAATTGTGGCGTTCCCTGATTGTCAGTGTTGTCTGTCTCACGCTGTGGTTTACTCCGATTCTTTTTGCCGCGAAAATGACGGGGCGTGACAGCGTCTACACACAGTCGTCAATCTTCTTCAGCAAAGCGGCTGTTGTGACGTTTGGTGGTGCTTACTCGGTCCTGAGCTACGTGGATCAGCAGGCCGTCGATCATTATCACTGGGTTGAGAAGCGAGAAATGGTTGATGGTCTGGGGCTGGCAGAGACAACTCCAGGCCCGCTGATTATGGTCGTGCAGTTTGTCGGTTTTCTGGCCGCCTGGCGTCACGGTACTGACGGTACTGGATTGCCACCTCTGCTCGCCGGAACCTGCGGAGCCGTGCTGACGACCTGGGTGACTTTTGTTCCGTGCTTCTACTGGATCTTTCTGGGCGCTCCGTATGTGGAGAAATTGCTGCACAAGAAGTGGCTCAGTTCCGCGTTGACGGCGATCACTGCTTCCGTCGTGGGAGTTATCGCGACGCTGGGACTCAACTTCGCTCTGGCGACGTTGTTTGAGAAACATTCGACACAGAATATCGGACCCGCTTCGATTTCAATTCCTGTCTGGTCCAGCGTACTCCCTGGCGCCTGCGTGATTTCTTTGCTGGCCTTTGTGGTGATGTTCGTCCTTCATCGAGGACTCGCGGTGACTCTGGCGACGTGTGTGACCGCCGGCTTTGTGCTGCGATTGATGTGGCCGTGAACGATCTCGTTGTTGAGCCGGACATTGCGACGAGATGGTTTGACCGAAAGATTTATGGACCAAATTTTTTTGGTCAGAGTTCAGTGTTTGGGCTTAATCTTTCGGTCGTTCAATTGTTCGGTCGAAACGTCTGTCCGGACTTGCGCTTGTCCAGTTCTCGGACCGGTAGTTTCCAATGACCGGAGTCCTGGCCCGGTTATGGCAGTTCGTAACCCACTGTACGGACTCGTCGAGCCTGATTGGCTTCCAGGCGTCGGCATTCACGGCGGAGTTCATCCAGCTTGGCGTCGCCAGGAAGCTGATCCGCACACCAGGCGAAGAGAGCCTCCGCTTCGGCATACTGCTTCTGATCCAGAAACAGCAGCCCCAGGGCTCGTCGAGGTGGTTCGGACATGGGATCGCAATCAATAGCCAGTTGCAGCAGCGTTCTGCATTCTTCATAAGCACGCAACTGGTAGATGTTTCGGTAAACATCCATCAGCAGAGCAACGTGCCGTTCATGGCCAGCGTCTGCAGATTGATCATTTTGGCGGACTGACTTTTGAACGACATCCACAGTGGCGTAGGCCAAGGTCATCATGTCCGCTTTTCGTCCGGATTCCTGACAGGCAAGCAGCACTTCCGGAAGTTCATCCAACGTCGGCTGGAATTGTTTCTGGATTAAATTCACAGAATGAGTGCTCAAAAGTGTCCTGCAGATCGAGAGACGCAGTTCACGGCTCGAGTGAAACACCTGATTCCAGAGTCTCAATGCGTCTTCGGTTTCACCCTCCTGCAGCAAAGTCAGACCAATCGAGTGCAGGGCTTTGGGAGAATGGTGCCCGATCGTGATGGCCTGAGCGATCAAATGGTCATGATGAGTATCCGAGGGATCTCGAAGAAAGTCTGTCGCCATGCGAACTTCCCACGCCTTACCCGCCAGAGGGCACAGCGTCAGGGCTTGTCGACTGAAATGATTGCTCAGAAGAGGCAACCGCATGGACGATCCGAAGGCACGTTTCAGAAAGACCATTGCCGACAATGATCACTTTCTCGCCCCACCAGCGACTCCGTGCGCAGGCTCTGCGGGCGGCAAAACGGAGGCAT
>CAIJTV010000017.1:0-2540 GCA_903823635.1 uncultured Planctomycetaceae bacterium | reverse complement strand
TTCTCTGAGGTTCAAAGTGAGTGATCTGGCTGTCAACGAGTTCGATCGTCAGGAAGTCGCAGCTTCGCCTGTGGAAAAGTTTCGTGAGTACCTGGCAACGCAGGGAAAACGCCTGACACAGGAACGCGAAACAATCGTTCGCGAAATCTTCGCCGAGCATGAGCATTTCGATTCTGATCAGATCGTCGCGCGACTGACTCAGCCCCGACGCGATGGTGGACGCGTAAGTCGAGCGACAATTTATCGGACCATCAGTTCGCTCGAAGAGGCAGGACTGATTCGTAAAGTAGCCCGCTCGAACGATCGTGAAGTTTACGAACACGATTACGGGTACCCTCAGCATGATCACTTCATCTGCGAAAAGTGCCAGCAGCTCGTGGAGTTTCGCAACGAGGAAATCTCGGCTGTCCTGGAACGAGTTGCTGCGGACCACGGCTTCCGCATGAGTGGACATCGCCTGGAAGTGCATGGCATCTGTGCCGAATGCGCGAAGCCCCCGTCACGACGACACCGTAAGTTGGACATGATCTAGGCATGGCTTTGTCATCAGTGCGAGTGCTGTCTGTCATTCCGCCGATGACACAGCTCAACACGCCGTACCCGTCAACGGCTTACCTGACTGGGTTCCTGCGTTCACAGGGTATTAACGCCACACAGGAAGATCTGGCCCTCGCCCTCGTGCTGAGGTTGCTTTCATCAGACGGATTAACCTCCGTTCACGAGCGCATTCTGCTCATTGATGAGCAGGAGCGAACCACCGGAGTCAAACGATTTCTTCAGCAGTTTGATCTCTATCATTCGACGATCGATCGAACAATCGCCTTCCTGCAGGGGAAAGACGCCACGCTCGCGCATCGCATCGCCGGTCGCCGCTTCCTACCAGAGGGATCTCGATTCGACTCACTCGATGTCTATGTGGCGGATGAAGAGTTTAGCGACGATCCCATGGCATGGGCGTTCGGAATGCTGGGGGTCCAGGATCGAGCTCGGCACTTCGCAACTCTTTATCTAAGTGATCTGGCTGATGTTCTGCGTGAAGCCATTGATCCTAGATTCGAATTTGTCCGTTACGCAGAATCGCTGGCCCAGAGTCAGCCAACCTTTGATCCTCTCGCGGAAGCATTGGCTGCTCCTCTGAATCTTGTCGATGAGCTCCTGCAGGATCTGACACGGCAGGCAATCAATCGACACCGGCCGGATCTTGTGCTGATCACCGTTCCATTCCCAGGAACCGTCTATGCGGCTTTCCGTATCGCACAAGCAATTCGATCACAGTACCCCGCGATCAAGACGGCATTGGGCGGCGGATTTGCCAATACAGAGCTTCGTGAGTTATCCGAACCTCGCGTCTTTGACTATTTCGACTTCGTGACACTCGACGATGGCGAACGTCCTCTGCTGGCGTTACTGGATTTTCTTCAGGGCCGACGACCGGCAAGTCAACTCGTTCGCACTTACATGCGGAGTGCAGACAACGACGACCAACCTGCCAAAGTTCGTTACATCAATTGCGCTGAGCCGGATGTGCCTTTTGCCGAAATTGGCACCCCGACCTGGGATGGCCTTCCCATCGACCGTTATCTTTCAACGCTCGATATGCTGAACCCAATGCATCGACTGTGGTCCGATGGTCGCTGGAACAAACTCACCATCGCGCATGGATGTTATTGGAAGAAGTGCAGTTTCTGCGACGTCACTCTGGACTATATCTCACGCTACGACACGGTGGCAGCAGAGACATTGGTAGATCGCATCGAGACAATTATCGCTGAAACGGGGCAGACGGGATTTCATTTTGTCGATGAAGCCGCTCCTCCGAAAGGGCTGAAGGCACTTGCCGAAGAATTGCTACGCCGCAAAGTTTCTATTTCGTGGTGGGGCAACATTCGTTTTGAAAAGTCATTTACTCCGGAACTTTGTCAGTTATTGGCAGACAGCGGCTGCATCGCCATCTCGGGAGGCCTTGAAGTCGCTTCAGATCGCCTGTTAAATCTGATGAAGAAGGGTGTCTCTGTTGAGCAGGTTGCTCGCGTCACTCGCGGATTCAGCGATGCCGGAATTCTGGTGCATGCCTATCTGATGTACGGCTTTCCGACTCAGACTGTGCAGGAGACCGTCGATGCACTGGAGTATGTTCGGCAATTGTTTGAAGAAGGCTGTATCCAGAGCGGCTTTTTCCACCGATTTACCTGCACGGTTCATTCTCCCGTTGGAAAGAACCCGGAGGACTATGGAGTGACGCTGGTTCCTCTTCCACAGGTTACGTTCGCAAAAAACGATATCGGCTTCATTGATCCTACCAGCGTCGATCATGACACTCTTGGTCAGGCACTCAACAAAGCACTGTATAACTTTATGCATGGCATCGGATTGCCGGAAGATATCCGCAGTTGGTTCGGCGGCAAGGTGCCTAAGTCTCGAGTGGCCAGGAACTTTATTGCCAGGGCGCTATATACGAACTAACGCGAAGGGTTGCACATGGACGACCATGCGAAACGAACTCAAATGGCAAGGGTGAGTTATCATCATTTGTCGTACTG
>CAIJTV010000016.1:0-9059 GCA_903823635.1 uncultured Planctomycetaceae bacterium | reverse complement strand
GAGTCCAAACGGGAACCAGAAACGTTTGCCCACATGCGGTCGACACGATAATCGCCACAAGCAGCATCGGGATCGTGCATCCGTCCGGGATGATGCGAAGTTCGATGTCAATAAAAGTTGCCACAATCAGACAGCAGATCATCCCGATGTGCAGCAGATAACGTATGTGGAGCCATGTCGGAGTTGACCAGAGCCCCGTTATTGTCTGAGGTCCATCAGGGGATTGAATGCCAAAATCCGATGCTGCATTCCAGAAATTAGTTGGCATCTCCACCTGATAAACAACAACGAACAGTATTCCTGTCAGAAGTTCAACCAGCGGATAACGCTTTGATATCGACTGGTGGCAATTTCGACATCGCCCACGAAGCAACAGCCACCCGAGCAACGGAATGTTGTCACGCCATTTGATGGAAGCCGCGCAACGAGGGCACCCGGAACCATGACTGTTGAGAGCCTTCAATTGCTCCCAGAGACTGGCTTTTGAGGGAAACCTGTGGATGCAGACATTCAGGAAACTCCCGATGCAACAGCCCAGGACAAAGAGGAACGACAGGACGAACGATCGAGGCAGGTCGTACATCATGTCGATTGTTCCTGCACTGTCGAAAGGCCGGTAACATAGTCTGCGATACGTCTCGCCATTTGTTCGGGGCGCTCTGTTCCGGCATCAACGACCAGAGTCGCACATTCCTGGTAGAGCGGTTCTCGGAAGGCCAGCACCTCCGCAACTTCGGTTCCGATTGGCTTTCCTGTGAGGCTTGGGCGTCGTTGACTCGACATCTGATCTCCACCGAGGCGTCGAACGAGCACATCCACGGGCGCCTGAAGCCAAACGACAGGGCCAGCCGCTTTTATGATTCTGCGATTCTCTTCGGACAGCACAGCACCACCACCGCTGGCAACAACAACATTTGTCTGACTCAGCAAATGCGCCAAAACCTTGGCTTCACGTTTTCGAAACCCGGCCTCGCCTTCATGCTGGAAGATATCTTTAATCGAGACCCCCGCCTGCTGCTCAATCACAACGTCACTGTCGAACCACGACCATCCCAACCGCTTCGCCAGTCTGGGAGCGACGCTGGATTTTCCACTGGCTCGATAACCAATCAATGTGACAACCATGTCGCGCCAATCAAAAACTCTGATGCCAAAGTTACGTTGCTCTTATTCACCCAGGGACAACAGATTTATTCGGTTTGTACGCCGTTCAGCTTGTAGTGCCGGTTTCTGACAGCATTCGTCTGGAAACCTGATCAACAATGCTGACAGAAGTCGGCTCTATGAAGAAAATCAACATATCTCCAGCGACCGCTGCAGCAGAGATTCTTGTCTCAGTCGTCTGACTCACTCTCATCGTCCTCGGTTTTCTCGGACTCAGGCGCGACCACCATACGAGCCGCCGACATCGCTCGCCGCAAGGTCTCAGTCATGTAATCCAGAGGTGGCGATTCACCGGTGAAGAGTTCAAACTGACGGCCTGCCTGTCGAACGAACATCTCGATCCCGCCCACAGTTGGACAGCCTCGTTCGCGAGCGTGTTTCAGAAGCAAAGTCTGCTCCGGGTTGTACACGGTGTCGAAGACCAGCGTTGAATCGCTCAGCCAATTCGGCTCGAATGGTGTTTCGTTCAGGTTCGGATGCATTCCGACAGAAGTGCAATTAATCAGGATTTCACAGCTTTCCGCACCGCGATTCTCCCAGGACGCGAATTGGCATTTAAGTTCTGCAGCCAGCGCTTTTCCTCGGTCTCGCGAGCGATTTGTGATGGTCACTGTGGCGCCGTCATTTTGCAGGGCATAGCCGATGGCTCGGGCGACACCACCCGCCCCGAGAATGAGTACTTTGCGTCCCACGAGTTCATGAGAACCGCCGGCTTTCAGCATCCCGGACTGGATGGCTTCCATGGCTGCCGAAGCATCAGTGTTTGTGGCTTTCCATTCGCCATCAGACTTATAGAGAGTATTCGCAGCACCGATTTCATCGGTCTCAGCATCAAGGGAATCGCAGAACTGCAGCACAGCCTCCTTGTGCGGAATCGTGACACTGTAACCGCTGATACCAAGGGCGTCATACTCCTTGAGCGAAGCAAGCAAGCCGTCGGCCGGTACCCGCAACGGAAGATAAACCGCATCAATCCCCAGCTTGCGGAATGCGGCGTTGTGAATTAATGGGCTCTTGCTTTGAGCGATTGGATCACCGATCACACCAAAGACTTTTGTGTCTTTAGTAATCTTGTTGAAGCGATAAAGATTTCGCACCTCGGCATAGGACAGCTGTCCTGGAGCCATTTCACGTTCGCGGCTGAAGCTGGCATAGGTGAATGGTGAGCCAGCTCGACCACAGAGAATGCGGCTGATTGTTCCCAGTTCACCCATACAGAATCCAACCGTCGGCACCTGTGCGGCACTGACCATCTCCAGCATCCGCACATTGTCTCCGGGAGAGTTTGCCATCGTTACAATTTTGATGACATCAGGATCGCACTGAGACAATCGGCGATGGATGTCGTACAGCTCCATCGGCGTCTCTTCGAAGTTGTGGTAGCTG
Organism: uncultured Planctomycetaceae bacterium; assembly: GCA_903823635.1. GTDB lineage: Bacteria > Planctomycetota > Planctomycetia > Planctomycetales > Planctomycetaceae > SXXK01. The sequence continues at coordinate 6,509 of CAIJTV010000016.1, read as the reverse complement.
ACAATTCGCTTCGTCTTGCCGTATCGTCGGATTGACTTGGCGATGTCATCTTCCAGGTCAACATACTCAGCACCTGCGATAATGGCTTCCCGCAGAATCGACAAACGCTGTTCTTCGGTTCCAAACCAGCGGCCTCGATCAGAACGCCGTCGACATGTCACAACAACCGGCGTTGGTCGCTCTTTCAGAAGAAGGCCAATGTCCGGCTTCTTCCGCATGTAGTCGACGCGCAGTTCAACCAGCTCTGCACCCTTTGATGCCAGAGCCCGATGTTCTTCCATAATGGACGAATGCCGAGTTCGTCCGAGACTTACGCAGATCATTGTCTATCAGGTCCGTTTTGAGGCGGGTTGGCTTGGGAGACGATTTCACGATTTGCAATCGGCCATCTCACGACCAGTCAAATTCTATTAACAGCTTCTTCAGAAACTGTACCAGAGAGTATAAGCCAACATGAAACACGCTGTGAGTGAATACGCGGGTTGGCTCAAAAATCGTTGGGTGTAATCCTTACCACACACGAAATTACGCGTGTTTTGGCAAGCCTTTGAACAGACGTCGATCCGTGCGAGGATTAAATGGGGTCCATGCCGATTCCGCGTTCAGGTCGTCCTCGATGGCTCGACTGAACTCATTCAGCTTGGCATCCAGATTATCAATATGGTGCAAAGTGATCGCTTCCGGAGTCATTGGAATCGTCGGGCTGCCGAATTCTCGGGTTCCGTGATGGCTGAGAATCATGTGCTTCAGACGCAGGATATCTTCCGTTTCGACCGGTCGGCCAAGGCGGGTTTCTACGACCTTGAGCTTCTCGTTCAGCATCTCAATGGCGATATTGATATGACCGAGCAATTGCCCTTCGTCCGTGTAGGCCAGTGTTGGATCCCACGAAAGTTCCCTGACTTTGCCGATGTCGTGCAGCAGCACTCCCAGCATCAGCAGGTCGCGGTTTAGAGTTGGGTACAACGTGCAGATGCGATCGGCCACTTCTGACATGCCCACGACATGTTCGATCAGCCCGCCCATATACGCATGATGCGCTTTCACGCCGGCGGGAGCCGAACACAGTCCCGTGACCAGTGCTTCGTCTTCCATAAAGGTACTTGCCAGAGTCAGCAGTTCAGTGCTCTTGATGGAGAACAACAGCTCTTTCAGTCGTGCCAGCAGAGGAGCCGCATTGGCCTGAGCCTGAACGTTGAAGTCTTCTGGATTGCAGGTGGTTTCGGGAACCGGATCGATATGAGTCACGATCATCTGCAGCCCGCCCTGATAGAGCTGCACTTTGCCGCGTACTCGAACGTAATCTCCGGAAGAAATGTGCTGGACGTTTTCTTCGACCACATTCCACATCAAACCGCTTACGACACCGGTTCGATCGCGAAGTGTCGCCAGCAGGTAGAGATTTGCATTGCGGTTGGCTCGCAGTTGTTTATCCGCCAGCAGATAGACCTCATTGACGGAATCGCCGTCCTTCAGTTCCTTTACGAACACCCGAACCATTTTGCCACTTTCAGAGAGTCGTTCCCGCCCGCCACCAACACCAGTCTTCGCGCGTTTGGAAATCAGTTTTGCGGGAGTCTAGCAGCTTGCTGAAAAAGCTGTAGGCAGTGCAGAAAGTGCATCGCTGATAGTAGAACCTGCCGGCCGGCCGGGATTTTGCGGCAAGGCGAGCCAAAGTGCGCAGGTGGCGTGATGCATGCCGCGGGTGGGAAACGCAGGTCGGCGTCGGCTGATGGTTGTGCAACCAGATCCCGTCGGCGGAGCGACGGGTGTACGGTACACCTGTCGCTCCGCCGACAGGAATTCTGTTTTAATGTCGATTGAGGTAAACAATCTGCGGAGATCTGCGTTAAGCAGCCCTACTTGGCCTCCACCTGCCTCAACACTTCGAAGATGCGACTGGCTGGAACGACATACGAACCCGGCACATCGTCTTTCATAAAACGAGTTCCCAGCAGAGTGATCCCCGCAAGTTCTCCGTCCTTAAACAGTGGAGTGCCTTCAGGCAGTCGCTGATCGATCTGAACGAGGCCGGTGAATTCGCGAGTCACATTGTGGCTGGGAAGCTCCCATGTTGTGGATTGCTCCAAGGCAGTGACTCGGGCTGCACGTGACGTTACCTTGAAGTCCGCCTGACCATGATTGATGATGGCCGAAAGTTGATCCGACAATTCCACCGTGACAGGATTCTCAAGCTGAAACTCTGTCAGCGATTCCTTCGCCTCGTAGGCCCGCAGATCGGGGAATTCGAGTTTCTGCGAATACTCGGTCGGAACATCATCGCGGTTGTAGAACTCCAGAAACGTGCGATCAATCGCGTGAGGCGCATCGTCAGGAACAATTGTCGCCGGACCGACGGTCAGAGCCAGCGTTCGCTCACCGTGATTCACCATCAACGCTGGAACCATACGACGAGCAGCATCGTTCGCGAACACCAGAACCAGCCGACCTAAGGATTTCTCAGCATCAGACTTCGGTGGAAATTCTCCTTCTTCCCTGAAGAACGAATGGTCTGCAGTTGTCTCTCCCGTCACTCCCTGAAGTCTCGGCCGTAACGCGGCTTTGGGATCGTTCAATGGATTTTCCATCGAATGATCATGTCGTGATACCGGAGGCATATCTGAAGAAGCATCATTAAGCAAGAAATTAACGAAGAGACGACGGTTCCGGACGTTTCCTTGGAGCGGTCCAAACAGATATCCCGCCCCGCCGGGCGATGGTGAGGTAACATTGAGTTCGATTCGTTTTTCGTCGATGCTTGGTATTCCGGACACATCATTCTCGAAATTCCTTACGCGTTCGTTCCAGACAATCTGAAACACTCGTTCGCCATTTAAGGTTCCAGGAGTAATCTCGATCGTTGTGCCGAACACAACTTCAGCTTTCTTTTCTGACGAAGAAGACGGCACTTCAAATTTGCCGCCGCTGTGCAATGTTGCCAGTTGATTTCCCGTCGTTTCGATGGTGTGTTTTCCAATCAACTTTGCCGTCTTATTTTTCAGCATGCTGGCCAGCTGATCGTCCAAGTCCAAAGGAGCCGCTGTTTGTCGGACATTCGTCTCGTCTGACGGCATGAACTTCGCATCGCTTACTTCGAAAAGCGTGAGCGATACTGATTCCTTGTCGGCCTCTAACTCTGCCACGTTTTGTTTTACAGCGAGGGGATCAAGGGCAGAATTCAGCTTCGCGCCATCACGCTCCACTTGATCCAGAGACTTAATACAACGCTCAAGATTGACAATGTCGTCAGCAATCTCGTTCAGCACCACCTTTGCAGGCTGAGACTTCACGTTGCCCCACGCTTGAACAAAGGCGGCGCCGTGTTGACTGACAGCGGCAAAACCCTCCTCAAGCTTTGCTCGCGGAGCATCAAGCTTAACCTGTTTTCGTAAACCTGAAACGGCTGCTTTGAAGTCGTCCGTGATTTGAAGCACAGGCTGGTCTTTGAATTCCATTAACAGTTTTAGCGGCGTTCGGTCCTCGAACTCATCGACGTCCCTGACGAGTGCTTCTATACAGAGTCGAAGCTGAGTTTGATGATCTGTCACTGATCCTGAAACGGAAGGACGCTCCTCCAAAGGAGGGGCGATGGAAAACGGTTCTTGCGAATGAAAGGGAGGTACTTCCTTTATGTCTGAATTGGCTTCAGGGCGATCGATGTCATCCGTGGAATCTGGAGTGCTCGCGGTAGAAATTGAATCCCTCCAATCAACGTCGGGATTAAGCAACACTTCAACTCGTCGATCCACGATCTTGTCCACAATTTTTTCCCGAGTCTCGATCGCCTGCTGCATGCGTTGCAGGCGGCGAGTGAACTCCGCAAGTTCTGCCCGCTGGATTTCCTGACGCTCGGCGAAGGTTTTTTGCACGAGGGCTCGAAGTCCGGCTCGCTGCTTGACCGCATCCGGATGATCTTTGCCGAGCGATGTCTCAACAGCTCGCACTTTCTCTGCAAGCTGCATCACGGGCGTTTCCAAATCGGCCAGACGACGGCGGTACTCTGCGATGGGCACTGGCGGATTCGAAGCCAATGAACCTTCGACGGCACTCATGCGCTCGGAGTTTTCTCCACCAAACGGAGATCGTGTGGCTGGAACTGGCAGCGTCTCTCCAGGAGTCTTCATTGAAGGGACAAAATTCGGATCGGTGTTAGCGTTCTCTCCACCCGGAGGCACTGCGGCGTCCAGAATCTGGACGATCTGTTCAACGTCTCTTATCAGTTTCTCGTCCCCTCGAAGCATCAGGGAATTAGTTCGTTCATCAACAACGAGGTTGCGTGTCTTGTCAGGAAACAACTGTTCGATTTTCTCGGCCACATCCTTTGCTCTGGCGTTCTTTAAGTGGAGTACAGTCACTTGGCCCAGCAGCTCTGCCCCAGCTTCTCTCAGCGCTGTGATTTTGTCATTGAGTTTCTTGATGGTGGGGTGTCGTTCGCCCAAGTCAGCCTTCTGGACAATGAGTTCCACTTCCAGTGCCGCGATCTGCGATTGAATTTCATCGGGCAGTGCTGTGGAGGTTGGATTCAATGAGTCTGCAGGTTGCATTTTTGTGGCAGGCTGTCGGTTTGTAACCGCGGCGAACGCGACTATCTGCTCCGGTGTTAATGCAGGCGGTGAAAGCTCAGCAATACTAGAGCTTTTCACTTCAACCTGTTCTCCACCGACGGGTTCAAGTTCTGCAATCGGGCTGCCACCAATTGGTGTTTCGGGGGAGAAAACCAGATCGGGAACCCTCGTCTGATAAGTTGATTTCAGGATCCTAAAACGACTTCTGACGAATACTGCCCTTAACTCATCAGTCTTTGTGGTGTGTCTGCGTGGTCCTAAAAACTCCCCTGCAGAAACACGAACCAATTCATTTAGCTTTCGAAACTCGGTCGCCTTCCACTCATCGGGATAACGTTCTCCCACGGAAAGTGGTTCTCCCTGAATGAGGTATCGCCGCATGAAGACAGGATGCCACGCAAAATCAGGGTCAAGCCACAAATCGACCTGTACGTGATGCCCATTATCTGAGCGGTGGTGGCACCAGACTCTTGCCAACTTGTCATGCCAATCGAGGGTGAATTCGTTCGGTTCTGCAGCGTAGTGCTGCGAAAACAGAATGGGGGCATCCGTATCAAACATGAGAGGAAAGACACCCTCCAATGGTCGGACTTGTGGTTCGGCACTTTCTGAAACACCGTCGCCGTCAAAGAAACGTGGCGCTGGCGACGTTTCCTTGAGATGATGTCCTGTCTCATTGGTTACGCTTCGCTCTGTTCGAGAAACACCAGCATTAATGATTGTCGTCTCGCGCATCCAGACCTTTAGATCCCGATGGCCGCGCTCCGCCCGATATTCGTAGCTCGGCTCGTCGTCCGTCACTCGTGCAAGGAACGGGCCAAGCTTCTGCGTCAAAGATTCTGAATAGTCGATGTGAAATGGCAGATACGACGATTCAATCTCCGCAAACCTCGCCATGAGTTCAGCAAGTGTGGGCTTCGCGTTGCTGATTGGGGATGCTTCTGGGACTTCGGGGGTGTCTTGTGCCATCAAGGCCGGGCAAACGATTAGCAGGCAAAGAGTTGCTACTGCGATAAGCGATTTTGAGCTGTCAGGCATTTGATGCGTTCCGAGCGGAGCTTGGGATAAACAAGATCGACAAAATTTAAAGAACTGGAGTCAGGGAGTGTCCACAGATGAACGCGGATGAACATAGATGGGATTTCAGAAGTGATTGCATTTTGGGGCCGTCTTTGCCGCTATCTGTGTTCATCTGCGTTCATCCGTGGACCATATGGAGTCCCTGCATTTGCTGCTTCGGTGGCAAGAGTGCGATAACGCTCTCCGTGTCATGGATCAGGGGGGCTCTGACTTAGATGACGAAGGCCAGAGTTGCAACGTGTCAACTTCGGACGGGATCAGATCGTTTTCAAACGCGTCGATGTCCACCTGAATCGAATCCCATTCCTCGAGCGTCGATGAATCTTCTTCGCTGGTTGTTATCGAACTGGGTGATGCTGAGCCAGGGGCCGTTGCCGGGTCTGAATTTTCAGACAGTGATTGACTGAGGGAATAGACTCCACCAATCACCAGACAACTCACCGTGATCATTGTCAATGCGCGAACCGGTCCAGAAGATGTTGGCCAATACGTTCGGCGACGCACAGGCACACGGCATTCTTCCGGCAACTCCATGATTGTCGGCTGCTGAAGATGAGCGAGACATTTCTGAAGCAAATTGGCGATGTGTTCCGCCGTCTGGATTCGATCATTCAGAGGCTTGGCCAATAACCTCTGGATGATGAGATCCAGCCATTCAGGAATATTTGCGTTCACTTCGCGGATCGGTCGAGGCTCCGTATCCGTAATCCGGCGCAGAATGCCGTAGCTGGATTCCGCTCGAAACGGCGGTCGGCCGGTACACATCGCGTACATCACGCTGCCGAGACTGAAAAGATCGCTGCGAGCGTCCACGTTGTCGCCGCGAGCTTGCTCAGGGGACATGTATTGTGGCGTTCCGGCGAT
>CAIJTV010000015.1:0-3167 GCA_903823635.1 uncultured Planctomycetaceae bacterium | reverse complement strand
GCCGTAATCCAGATCCAGCCGCTTGCGGCCGGGAACTTCCAAACGGCGAGCATCCAGGCCAAGCTGGTGCATCACCGTTGCATGCAAGTCGGTTACGTAATGCCGGTCTTCAACGGCATGGAAGCCGATCTCATCGGTTGCTCCATGAGCAATTCCGCCTTTAACTCCGCCGCCAGCCAGCGCTACTGAGAAACCATACGGATGATGATCGCGTCCGTCGGAATTCTGGAAGCCAGGTGTGCGACCGAACTCCGTGCCGATCACGACCAACGTTTCGTCCAGCAATCCGCGCTCTTTGAGATCTCGCAACAGGCCGGCAATTGGCTGATCAACCTGTTTGCAGAGTGTCGAGTGATTACTCTTCAGACCACTATGAGCATCCCACGATCCTGCGCCGCCGTTGCTGCCGTGAAACAGTTGAACGAACCGAACTCCGGATTCAACAAGACGTCGCGCCACAAGACATTGCTGGCCGAATGTCTTTGTTGGATCCTGATTCAGGCCGTACATCTCCTGAGTGCTCGCGGTCTCCGCCGAAAAATTAATCACATTCGGCAGAGCTGACTGCATGCGAAACGCCAATTCGTAAGATTTGATCCGAGCCTTCAACGCCGGATCATCGGGATACTCAATGGCGGACAAACGATTGAGCCGTCCCAGCAGTTCAAATTCGCTTTGCTGCTCTTCGCGATAAACTTCGGAACCCGGCGTTGCGAACGGCAGAGGATTCGCGGGGTCCACATTCAGGTGAATACCGGCATGTTCCGGGCCGAGATAATTGGCACCATGAGCACCCAATCCACCGCAGCAATCAGCGATCGGAGTCCCAATCACACAGAAGCTCGGCAGATTCTCATTCAACGTTCCGAGGCCATAATTCACCCATGAGCCGATCGTCGGAAACTGTCCTTCCAACGCATGTCGACCGGTATGAAACTGCAACTGGGCTCCGTGATTATTATCCGTCGTCCACATTGAACGCACGATCGCGACATCGTCAATCATGTTGCCCAGGTGCGGCCACCAGTCGCTGACGTCCAGCCCACTTTGTCCTCGTCGCGAATGACCAATCTGCATCGGGTAAAGTTTGGGGTGCGCATGATGCAGGCCGGGGATAAACTCGCGCAGATTCTTTTTCAGATAGGGCGAATCGAGAACACTCTTGAATGGAGTTTCATCGACCGACATCCCGGAGTATTTATTCAATGCCGGTTTCGGGTCGAAGGATTCCATCTGCGACATCCCGCCCACCAGGAAAATCCAGATGACGCTCTTGGCTTTCGGCGTCATGTGAGCCAGTCCTGACGGCAATCCCGCTGCGGCCGATTCCGAGGCTCGCACGATGCCGTCGCGCTGCAACATGGCTCCGAGTGCCAGTCCCGTGAAGCCCATGCCGATATCAGACAGAAACGTTCGACGCGATGCCGCGTTGGAAGAAGCTGGATTAGTCGCAGGATTCGATTTCATAGCAGAGCTTTTCCGGGAGGAAAATTGTGGACAGGACGTCCGGGAGGGCTGCTGGGTTCTTTCAGCATGGAAGACAGCATACGATGGAGATTGTGCAGTTGTCTATGTACGTTGGACATTCTTGTCCGACTCGCAGCCAACGCGGGGATGCTCATCCTACATGGGCGAGCATTTCGACTATACAACTAAAAGGCTGTTGATTTCATCGTTTAACGGTAAGCGGCAGGCGTCGTCGCCCGATTTCGCCTCCGCCTGCGGCTCGCCGTTCAATGAAAACGCTCAGCATGCCACTGATGCAACGCCATGCGAGGGCCGTGCGACTAACAAAACAGCAGGCCGCTAAACTGCCAGAAAACATGAAACAACTCCCATGAATACGCCTGAAACACTCGATCCTCTCGCATTCCGGGCCTTTGAGCTGCTCAGGAAAACCAATCAAGTTCTCGTCACGGCAGAGAGTTGCACGGCCGGATTGATTGCCGCCACGCTGGCTCGAGTTCCCGGGATGTCGACTGTTCTGGCGGGTGGATTTGTCGTTTATCAGATTGAAAGCAAAGTCGCGTGGATGAACATTTCTCCAGCCGTGATCGAGCAGCATGGCGTTGTCAGTTCGGAGGTCGCTCAGTTAATGGCCGATGCCGCATTGCGGAATACCATCCACGCCACAATAGCCATCAGTATTACTGGACATCTCGGTCCGGATGCCCCTGTTGATCTGGACGGCATCGCGTGGTTGGGATTTGCACAGCGAAATTATCCGTGCTGCTCGCACAAACTTCATTTGCAGACCACAATACCACAGCTTACCAGCACACCTTTTACAGACTCAGAACAACGATTGTTTATTCGCCACGAGCGACAGCAGGATGCCGTACGTCAGTCGTTGAGTTTTCTCTGCAAGAAACTGGAATCTTTCCATGAATGTTAAATGGTCCCTTTGCCTGATCGCTCTTTTTCTCTTTGCAGGTTGTGAAGAGTCCAAGCGGGACACCGTGACGAAAGCCACCAGCACCGCTGGAGAAAAAGTCGTCACACAGATGGCACTGAACTGGTATCCCGAAGTCGAACACGGAGGATATCTTGCGGCGGACACTCTGGGACTTTTTGACAAGAATGACCTCGACGTCGAGATTATCCCAGGCGGGCCCGGTGCGCCACAGGGGATCATTCAGGAGCTGGCTGCGGAGCGAATTCAATTCGCAGTGTCCGATGCCGATAATGTCGTCAAAGCGCGAGCGGCGGGAGTTCCGATTGTTGCTCTGATGGCTCCTCTGCAAAGCAATCCGCGTTGCATTATGGTGCATGAAGCATCCGGAATTACAAAGCTGGAAGAACTGGTCAACGTGGAGTTGGCGATCAGTGATTCTCGCCCGTTTGCTTTGTGGATGAAGAAGAAACTTCCTCTAACCAATGTTCGCATGGTTCCCTTCAACGGCTTGGTCGGCGAGTTTCTCGTAAAGCCCGATTTCGCGCAGCAGGGTTACGTGTTTAGTGAGCCGTTCGTCGCGAAAGAAAAAGGCGGAGATCCGAAAGTTCTAATGGTCTCTGACATTGGCTTTAATCCGTATGCCAGCGTGTTAGTCACGACAGAAACCGTGATCAATCAACGCCCGGATTTGGTGAAGGCCGTCGTTGCCGCCAGTGTGAAAGGCTGGGAGCAATACCTGCTTGATCCCGCAAAGACGAATGAAGCGATCCAT
>CAIJTV010000014.1:0-1905 GCA_903823635.1 uncultured Planctomycetaceae bacterium | reverse complement strand
GCTGAATAAGTTTGGAGATCGTTGGCGAAGCCTCAGCCAGAAGAATGGCCTGATTGCGGACGTTCTCAGAGATCGCTCGATCGAGGTCACCGTTCGCCGCTTTAACGGCGGGGCGAATGTGCTGAAACAGCCCGCTGATCTGGCCGGGCACCTCGTCGCCCTTCATCGTCGCACTCACAGCGCCACAGCGGGTGTGGCCGAGCACGTAAAGTACTTTGGCCCCAAGAATCTTCGTGCCAAATTCCAGACTGCCGATGTTCTCACTGGAAGCCACATTGCCTGCGATTCGAGTCACGAACAAGTCACCGAAGCCCTGATCAAAGACGATCTCAATCGGAACGCGGGAGTCGGCACAACCCAAAAATGCAGCGAATGGCTTTTGCCCGTTCGCCACTTCACGAACTCGACTCATGTCTCGATTCGACGAGATCGTCTTTCCTTCCGCGAAACGCCGATTCCCATCAATCAGCAATTTCATGGCTTCCTCCGGAGTTTCAGGAGCCTTGGATGTTGATTGAGAATTTGAATCATCATCATCATCATCAGCGACTGCCAGGGACGTGAACCCAGCGACCCCACACGCAGCGGTCAGCATCGATTGACCAAGCAACATGCGTCTTGTTGACCTGAGTGAGCCAGACCTGGAACCAGAGCCAGAACATGTAATGTTTCGCAGAATCTCAGACATACTTCTCTCCTCGAATTACGCTTACAGTAGAAAGATAAGCAATCACGGCATATCGCTCGAAATACTCAACAGAGATCAGCTTCAGCAATCGATCGGCAACTTCGGGCGAAACGATCGTTTCCAGCCGGATGTTGGATCCCAGAATTTCGCCCACGCGCCTTTGGCGGATACCTTCGCCTTCGGCTTCCGTCACGGTGTAGCCTTTGGCTCCAGCACTTCGAACATCAGCAATGAGGCGTTCTTTCAGAATGGCTTCGGCAACGATTGTGAGCAGACACAGGGGGACAGTTTTCATAAGAGGCAACTCGCTTTCGTTCTTCACGGGGATGCGGTCAGAGCTATCGCGGGGGATGTGGAATCTTTGGACGATCAACTACAGAAACGTTTTGAGATCTCGTAGTAGATCGGAATGCCGGCGATAAGATTAAAAGGAAAGGTGATTGCGAGGGCTGCGGTGAGATAAAATGTCGGGTTCGCCTCCGGCAGCGTCATGCGAACGGCTGGAGGTGCGGCGATGTAAGATGCACTTGCGGCCATCGCCGCCAGCACGGTGCAACCACCGACGGAAAGTCCTGCCAGGGAGCCAAGGTATGCGCCGACTGTCCCGTGAACGATGGGCATCAGAATTCCAAAACCCAACAGGAAAAGTCCTGCCTGTTTGAGATCGCCAAGTCGATTACCGGCGGCCAGACCCATCTCCAGAAGAAAGATTGTCAGCAGCCCTTTGAATAGTCCCTCAAACACAGGCTGGACTGGCTTCCATCCCGTTTCACCGACTGCGGTACCAATGATTAGCCCTCCGACCAGCAGCATCATTGATCGAGAAGTCAGTAGTTCGTGCATGATCTCTCGGACCGGTCGTGCAGCCTGGCCGGTGCCGTCCGGGTTTGCTTTGGCTGCCGCAGACATCTGAAAGGCACCAATTGCGAGAGCGATCTGGATCCCGGGAATCTCCAGCAGCGTCAGCAGAGTTGGCATGAATCCCTCAGCCGGCGCCCCCACCGATGCCGTAAACTGTTGAGCCGCGATAAATGTCACCGCTGATACTGAACCATAATGAGCAGCAATTCCGGCTGAATCCGCGATACTGAACCGTCCCATCTTCCGCAAAACCAGGTAAGCTGACACCGGTGTCAGGCACGAATGGCACTTAGTTATCGCCTCTTCGTTTGAGCAGTTCACGCCTGGCCTCATGTCGTGGCTTCATAAGCATGGTT
>CAIJTV010000013.1:0-4168 GCA_903823635.1 uncultured Planctomycetaceae bacterium | reverse complement strand
GAATATTGGGCCTTCGGGGCCGTTGGGAAATTCTTACAGCGTCGTCAAAACCGGACTTGTTGACGGTGGAGTGTCGTTCACAGCTACTCTCACTGTAACGGCAAATGCCGTTTCTGGTGACAGCATAATTGGCTACCAGGTAGCGGGAGGCACCAGTGGAGGACTTGGGGTGGTTGGCACGCAACCTGGTGGAAATACGCTTAACGGAACAAACGGAGCGGAGTCACTTCGATTTGTCATGCAGTTGTCAAATTTTGTTGGTGGAAACGCAGTCTTCAACGGATTCACAACTGTGGGCTTCAGTGGATTTGGCAGTGGGGATCAGGGAGTCCTAAGCAAAGATAATGAGTATTTTTCCTTAGGTGACAACGAAACTATCACTTCTGGAATAACGTTACCTTCCTTCAATCCTTTCGGCAGTCCGACTGCGTTTACGATGTTCAGCCATCTGGGACAATTCCAAATCGCTTCTATGGAAGGAACCTTCACGGGCACGGTCGCCGTGGTCCCCGAGCCTGGCGGGGCTGTTTTCGTTGCGTTCATCGGATTCATGATGCCTGTGGCACGATGCTTTCGTCGCCGATCAAACTCGGTAGACTCCAAGTCTCTGGTCGCCTGAGCAACTTTGATCGCCGATCTCTCCCGCTACCAGTCGCTCAAGAATCATGATCGCGAGGTGGCCCTTTGATCTGGGATCTGCACTGTCATCTGAATGGCATCCCCGGGCGAACTCCCGATGAGAAGATGGCTCGACTCATCGAAGTTGCCGATCGGATGCAGATTGAACGCCTGGTGCTCTTTATGGGTGCCCCGTTCCTCATCGCTCCGACGCCCGAACAATTTCGCGAACAGAACGATCAGGTTCTGCAGGCCATCAGCCACTGGCATCATCGAGCGTTCGGGTTCGTCTATCTGAACCCCGAATACGAACAGGAAAGTTTGCAGGAACTCGATCGCTGCGTCAAAGATGGCCCAATGACCGGGATCAAACTCTGGGTTGCCAAACGTTGCGACAGCGCGAGTGTCGATGCGATTGTTCGCCGTGCCATCGAGTTGAAGGCCATTATCTATCAACACACGTGGCTGAAGACGACCGGGAATCTTGACGGTGAAAGTACTCCGGCCGACTTACATGCTCTGGCTTCTCGCCATCCTGAAGCATCCATCATCTGCGGTCACACGGGTGGCAATTGGGAGCTGGGGATTCGCACGATTCGCGATCTGCCACACGTCAGCGTGGATCTCGGAGGTGGTGATCCCACGGCCGGCCTCGTAGAAATGGCGGTCCGCGAACTGGGGGCTTCACGAGTTCTCTACGGCAGCGATGTGGCCGGTCGAAGTTTTGCGTCGCAGTTGGGAAAAGTAACGGCGGCCGAGATTACTCCGGAGGAAAAGCAGATGATTCTTGGGCAAAATCTTCGACGTCTGATGTCTCCAATCCTGCAGGCCAAAGGAGTTCGTCTGTGATCATCGACGTCAACGTTTCTCTGTCACGCTGGCCCAATCGCCGACTGCCGCTCGATGAAACTTCGAAGCTGGCTGCGGCTCTCATGCAAAATGGAGTCAGCCAGGCATGGGCCGGAACATTTGATGGACTGCTGCACAATGATCTCGCCGCCGCCAACAAATGGCTGGTTGATCAGTGTCGTTCAGTCGATGAGAAGTTGCTGCTTTCAATCGGTGCTATCAACCTCAGCCTGCCGGCGTGGGAAGAAGATGTCCGTCGTTGCCATGAGCTCCATGGCATGAAAGGCGTGCGACTTCTGCCGGGCTATCACGATTACACTCTGGAAGATCCACGCTTCAAGCAGTTACTCAGTTTGCTCGCAGAAAAACATATGCTGTTGCAGATTGCCGTTCGCCAGGAAGATCCTCGCACGCAACATCGATTGCTGATGACCAAAGACGTTGATCTGAAACCGCTGCTGACTTTGTTGGGCGATTTTCCGAACCAGCCTGTGATCCTGTTAAATGCCGTCTCAAGTTCTGCGGTTGAACTTCATGGACAACTGGCGGCAGCAGGGAAAGTCTATTTCGACATCGCCACCCTGGAAGGACTCGCTGGTCTTGAGCGGCAAGTTCAAAGTCTTCCGTCTGAACGGCTTCTGTTCGGTTCGCACTCACCGTTCTTCGCATTCGATTCGGCAAAGCTGAAGCTGCAGGAGTCCGAGTTACCTGCACCCGCAAGGGAACAGATCACGCACTTGAATGCGGTGAAGATTCTGAGTGAGCTGTGTTAAGGACGCCGGCAGCAGTTGAATTTGGCCTTCGACCGTAGCGTCGAGTTCAGTCGACGTTGCTGAACCGCACGTTGGCTGAAGCCAACGCTACGGGTGTTGCGTGCGACCCGTTGGTGATTTCCCCACCATCAATCAAACAAATAGCTGACCGATTCATTGCGGTGTACGCGGCGAATGGCTTCGCCCAGCAGTTCAGCAACAGACACCACCGTTAGATTCGCAATGCGATGAGCCTGAGCAATCGGGCAGGTGTTCGTCACAACAATGCCGTCCACACGAGCACGCTCCAGGCGTTCAATCGCGGGGCCACAAAGAACTGCGTGTGTTGCTCCGAGGAAAATCCTCTTCGCGCCATGGGCACGGACAACTTCGACGGCACCACAGATTGAGCCAGCCGTGGTAATCATGTCATCGAAGATCAACGCTGTCTTGCCACTGATTGGTCCGCCGATCAAATTCGCCTGGCGAGTCTCCAACGCGCTCGAACGACGCTTGTCGACAATCGCGAGCGAACCACCAAGATGGTCCTGGTGCTGCAGAGTTCTCTTAATGCTGCCTTCATCGGGGCTGATGATAACAAGCTCATCCTGAGGAATCGCCATTGAAGCGAAGTGGCGATCCAAAATCGGTGCGGCATACAGATGGTCGACCGGGACATCAAAGAATCCCTGAATCTGTGCGGCATGCAGATCCATCGCGAGAACTCGATGAGCCCCCGCCTGCACAATCAGGTTTGCGATCAGTTTCGACGTGATAGGAACTCGCCCTGAATCCTTGCGGTCCTGACGTGCATATCCAAAGTACGGCATCACAGCGGTGATTCGAGCCGCACTGGCTCGGCGGCACGCATCAATCATCACCAGCAGTTCAACCAGATTTTCGTTGACTGGCGGGCAGGTTGGCTGAATGAGAAACACGTCGCAGCCGCGAATATTCTGATTCAGTTTGACGCTGATTTCCCCGTCCGGAAAATTCCCGACGTCAACGTGACCAAGGCCAATGCCCAAGTAGGTCGCAATTTCTTTTGCGAGTTCAGGATTCGCACGGCCGCTCAGAATCGTTAAATGCTCGTACATACGTGTTGGACGGCAAACTGAGGCCGATGCTCCGACTGAGGCAATATGATGGAGAATAAGCCCGCTTTATCGACGAAACTCGGGCTTGTTCCTGATCTGCGACGCCGGAACACATGCTGACAACAACCTCCAGCAGTGTCAATCAGCGCAGGCTGCGGTGGCGAGAGAAACTGCAGAGTGGAGCCGGTCAGTCAGCCCGGAGGTGAGGGAAGGCCCCATGGGGGTTGCTGTCAGGCGGTCATTGAAGACATGGTGAACGTCGCAGGATTCCGAACGCCCTCGCTCCCGGTAAATCCCGGAATACGAAAGAATTTCCGTGTCCCCGTCCCGTTCCAGCACCTCAAAACGAACCGCGTGACCGTCAATTCCCTGCGGCGCAAACGTGATCTCTTCGGGATATTTCTCTCCGGAAACAGCCGGGAAATTGATGTTCCAGAAGTGTCCATGAGGCAAGCGAAATTCATCAGCCATCATCGTCTGGGCGACGCGAGTCACGTGCCGCGACAAAACCTGCCAATCGATGGGCATGTCACTGCTGAGCAGCCTCGACAGCGCAATTGCCGGAACGCCCAGCAGAGCGGCTTCCCGAGCAGCCGCGGCGGTGCCGGAATAGAACATGTCGACACCAAGATTCGCCCCCGGGTTGATTCCGGCAATTACAAAATCCGGCTTCTCCTGCATCACATGTTTCAGGCCGACGCGAATACAGTCCGCTGGCGAAGCGTGAGCGATATGAATTGGTCCATAGGGATCCACGTGCCGCCGCTCAACACGCAATGCGTTCTTTGTGTCGACAGCGTGACCTTTTGAGCTATGGCAAGTCAAAGGTGCCACGACAGTCACTTCACCCAG
>CAIJTV010000012.1:0-10900 GCA_903823635.1 uncultured Planctomycetaceae bacterium | reverse complement strand
TCCTGGGCTTTATCCGGGTAGGCATTTGTTAAAGACTGATAAACCTGGGTCGAAAACTCTAACTGACCAATGTCATGCGACAACTGAGCCAACTTCAATCTCTCTTCATAGCCGTCCCGTGTTTTCGACACCGCCGTCAACTGATTGAGAAATTCTTTGTCCAACGCCTGCAACTGATCGAAGTTCTGTTGAGCAGCCATCGACAAGTTTTCATCACCCGCGAGCTTTGCAAGATCCGCCAAAACCTGAAAGAGCTCGCCGTTTCTTGTCAAAAACTCCAGACTGGCCCTTAAGCCCGCGATCCCCTCAGCCGCCTTTTCCGCAGTGCCCTCCTTTAACTTTAGCCGTCCATACAGAACATGGCTTCTGGGGTCGAACGATACGCTTTTTCGAAGCGATTCCACTACGACAGCCATTTTGGCCAGATCACCAGACTGAAGGATTTGCTCTGCCTCAAAAAAGCCTTTTGCCGGAGACTGATCAAGGAGAACCAAATACTCTTCTGCTCTCTTCAGATCACCAATCTTCAGCAGACTCTGGACCAAACGGTCGGCAATCACTGAATTGATCGGGTTGTTTTTGTCCGCATCAATCGCAGCCTGATAATCGTTAGCAGCTTCAGAAAACTGTCGACGATCAAAAAGAATGTCTCCCCGCATCCTGCAGCTCTCCGGGAGCTTGTATTCAGCCTTGATCAAAGTCTCCAGATGGGAAAGGGACAGATCGAGGGCAAGCATTTCCCTGTAGATCGAGGCGAGCCTGAATCGAGCGTCATTTGAATCGTTGTTCTCCTTGAGAACGGTCTCGAACGTCTCCACAGATTTCTGCAGGTTCTCGGACTGCGCGTAGGCTGTCCCCAACAGCATAAACGATTTTTCTCGAAGCTCTGGTACCTCGGACGCCTCTTTCAGCAAGACGATCGCCTTGAGTGGCCGTGAGCTTCCCAGTTGCAGAATGCCATCCAGGAGTTTCTTTTTGTTCGCGAATTCAGGATAGGCAGCTAACTTCTCTGCGATCGACCTGATCGAGTTCGCATCCTGCTTGTCCACAGCGACCATGGCCTGTTCAAACAACTTTTCGGGATCCTCGGGAATGGATCGCTGAACCAGGGCAAAGATAATGCCGGCTCCCAAAACAGCCATGATCCCCAAAATCCACCAGGGAACTCCACCAGAGACACGAGGCTTAAGATTCGTTTTTGAAGCAGGTTGTTTGGACATTGGTCTTTGTCTAAGAATGACTGAATCGAAAAACGGTACGAATCCGGAATCAATGGCTTTTTTAAGAGTTTCTGACACCGCAGCAGACGAACGCTGACAGAAAGTTTTCCCGCGACTCCTCCAGCAGCAGTATAGCCCGGGACGCGCAGAATTCTGTGCAGCACGAGCCGTCTTCGAAAAGCCATTTCTCCTGAACTCATCGCTTCACTACGGACTTTTCCGGTTTTGTATTGGAAAATCTGCATGATCGGCCAAGCTTTTCAGCCCGGATTAATCTTCCTTGAAAGTCACCGCGGTTCTGCGGATGCTGTCAGAATGTCTGATCCACGTCCTACCACAACCCGTCGTCAGGTGCTCTCTGCGCTGAAACCCGCTCGGATTTCTGAAGAAATCCCGCCTGCGACACGAGTTCAGCCGTCGGCCGGCATTACGGTTCGCCTGACCACCCGCGCGATGGCCTGTGATTTTTCGGTCATCATGAATCCGGGCCCGACAGAACAAATCGAAGCCGCCGGAAAAGCACTTGAAGCCATCCACGCCAGTGAAGCTTGGATGAGCATTTATCGCGAAAACAGCGAATTCTCGCGGCTAAACCGGCATGCGGCTGACGGCCCCCAAACCCTCAGGGGCGACATGTTTGAGCTGATTCAAACCGCTCAGAAAATCCATCTGACCACGGACGGCGCGTTTGATATGGCCACAGGTGCGTTGACCCGACTTTGGCGAGCCTGTCGCCAGGAACAACGAATTCCCGCACAAACAGAGATCGAGGCCGCTCTGGCGATCTCCGGAATGCAACATCTGACACTGAATCCTCAGGAGAACAGCGTCGCCTTTCGCACTCCCGGGATTCTGCTGGATCCTGGGGCAATCGGAAAAGGCCACGCACTCGACGATGCCGCCCTGCAATTGCAGCAGATTGAACATTCCCCCCAATCTTTTCTGCTTCACGGAGGTCACAGCAGTCTCAAAGCCTTCGGGCCTCACAATGGGCATCCCGGATGGCCGATTGGAATTGGGAATCCACTGTTCACTGAACAGCGCCTCGGAACAATGCTGCTTTGTGACAGGGCCATGGCCACCAGCGGTTCAAATATCCAGTTTTACAGACACGAAGGCCGTCGTTACGGTCACATTCTCGATCCTCGGACTGGCTGGCCGGTGGACGGAATGCTGTCCGTGACCGTTCTCGCCCCCTCCGCAGCCGTCGCAGACGCTCTATCGACCGCGTTTTTCGTCATGGGCGTCGAAAAAGCCTGCCTGTGTTGTAAGAATTGGCCAGAAGTTGGTGCTATCCTGATTCCTTTTCCGGACAAGGGCCGGAAAGTTTGCCCAACGGTGATCGGAATCCCTGAAGACCATATCGTCTGGGATGAGGATCAGGTTGTGCTGCAGGACGGTCTTTCGTTCCTAAAGCAGGCCAGTTCTGATGCAACGCTTTAAAATTATTCGCTGCGAATAGTTTTGGTTGGCTGGCTTCAGATCCTTATTTTAGATGATTCCTGCGGCATCCAAACTGTCAAACTCCCGCCGAACCCACTCTCCCGGAGCTCGTTTCCTGTGACTGATATTCGTCGATATTCATTCGCCGCTGTAGTCCTGCTGGTCGTGCTGCGACTCGGTCTGGGCTGGCAGTTGCTGTACGAGGGACTTTGGAAGATTGACACCCTCAGCACTTCCTATCCGTGGTCCTCGGATGGCTATCTGAAGAGCGCGCAAGGTCCCATGCGAAACGTGTTTCGCGCGATGACCGGCGACCCCGACGACAAAAACTGGCTGGATGAAGAGTTGGTGGCTCGGCGATGGGATCAGTGGAAGTCTCGCTTCGCCGCTCACTATGGTGTTGATGAACGACAAATTGGACGGCTGAACGCTTTGATCGATGGACCGTCCGCCTTCGCATCTCCTCTCGAATCTCTTCCTGCGGGTGTTGATTTCAAAGCCGCAAAGCTGGACGGCACCGTGAGCTTCGATGCCAAAGCCAAACAACTGCGAGTCGACGGCAAGAAGCATCTATTGGCAACAGAGAAAGCGACACTGGAAGAACAAGTGGCTGATAAAGAAGGTGCGGAGTACGACAACTATCGCAAGGCTCTGAACGATGTGTTCACTCGCGCGAGCAAACTGTCTTACAAAGAACGTACCCGTGCCCATCTGATGGGGAACCCGGATAACTCCGGAAACATTAACGGCCGGATCAGCCAGCTCAAACTTTACTCAGAGATGGTCGAGCGTTACGAAGACAAGCTGTCTGCGGCCCACATCACCTTCGAAATGGATCATTTGAATCGCGTTTGGTCGGATGCTCGAGCAAAAGGGCGAGAGCTGGCCGGACCGATCATGGCGATGGATGTGGAACTGAAGGAAGACGCAATGGATATCCTGTCGGTGGATCAGTTAAAACGAGGACCACTGCCGGCTCCGTGGACTCCGATCAAGATTGTTGACACGCTCACGATCGCCGGACTGGCCGGCCTGGGCATTCTGCTGATTATTGGACTTTTCACCCGCTTCGCTGCATTCTCTGCCGCTTTCATGGTCTTCGGTTTTTATATGGCCATGCCGCCGCTGCCGGGAGTCCCCGACGCGCCGGGTCCGGAACATAGCTTCATCGTCAATAAAAACCTGATCGAAGTCCTGGCTCTGCTGGCTCTGGCCAGCGTTCCCAGCGGGCAATGGTTTGGAATGGACAACCTGCTGGGCCGGGTCTTTTCCGGAAAAAGCGAATCTGCGGCGAAGTAGAACGATCAACCGAATTCAAAAAAATCAAAGACAAAATAGTAAAATATTGGAGATCAATCATGGAACTCACACCAGAACAGACGCAGATCGGGAAGGACAACTTCAACGAAGCTGTCGGGTTTACTCGACGAGATGTCCTGAAGACAGCCGCCGCCGGCAGCATCGGCCTCGGCGCTTTGTACTTTGACTATCAGAAGCTGAACGGCACGCCAGTCAAAGCGGCATTCATCGGCTGTGGCGACGAAGCCAACGTGTTGATTACCGAACATCCTCCGGAGTACATGGAGATCGTGGCGGTCGCGGATCCACGACCTTCCAACATCGAACGAACATTCAAAGGCAGCCATCCAGAAGCACGCATCGGCCTGAACAAGAAGCTGGGTCAGGCCAAGGCTTCAGAAATCAAGGTGTACAAAGATCATCTGGAATTGCTCGAAGCCCGCAAGAAGGGCGAAGTCGAGTTTGAGATGGTCGTCATTGCAGTACCACTCAGTCAGCATGCCCCGATTGCAATTACCTGCCTTGACGCAGGTCTGCATGTGCTGACAGAAAAGCTGATGGCACACAATATTACTCAGTGCAAGCAGATGATTCGCAAGGCCGAAGAAAAGGGCCTTCTGCTGGCCGTCGGGCATCAGCGTCATTACAGCGTGCTGTACGACAACGCTAACGATCTGATCAAGAAGGGCTTGCTGGGCGATATCAAGTTCATTCGTGCTCAGTGGCATCGCAATAACAGCTTCCCCGGTCGTGATAGCTGGCGAAAATGGGACCGTGATGCCGATGCGAAGAAAGACAAAGAGACGCTGCTGGAGATGGAAAAATCCGGTCGTCTCAAGGAGCTTGGTTACGAAAGTGCCAAACAACTGATCGACTGGCGTTTGTACAATTCCACAGGCGGCGGCCTGATGGCAGAACTTGGCAGCCATCAAATGGACGCGTCCAGCATCTTCCTGGGCAAGAAGCATCCTCTGGCAGTTCAGGGTTACGGTGGAAAGAACTTCTACGGTGTCAAAGGCGTGGGGCCGGAAGAGAACTGGGTGGACGATCGCGACATCGACGACCACATTTATGTGACTCTCGAATTCCCAGGCAAGCACTACGAAGAGGATAAGAACGATGTTGCGATCGTGACGTATTCGTCGATCAACACGAATCGTCAGGAGCCGTACGGCGAAACTGTCTTCGGCAGCCGTGGCACTCTGATCATGAAGACCGAAATGGAAGCCCTGCTTTATAAGGAAGAAAGTCCTTCCAGCGGTGGTGGTCTCGAACAGCGTCTGTGGGTCATTGACAATTCCAAAGGTGGCGGCCCAGCGCTCGATAGCTACAACACGGCAGCCCCTTCTGCAGCGGGTGCGATGGCGAAGGGCACGATGGGCGATAAAGTCAGCCGTGGCTATCGTGAAGAAATGGAACACTTTTGCTACTGCATCCGCAATGGCAAGGGCTGGCAGGAACTGCGTTGCAATGGTCGAGTCGCCATGGCTGACGCGATCATGGCGTTGACAGCGAACCTGGCGATGAAGCACAAAAAGCGAATCGTGTTTAAGGAAGAGTGGTTCGATGCGTCGAGCGACGCTGTTCCTGAAACCGACGAACAGATTCCATCCTGAGCTTTCGAAACGTGGGCTATCGGTTCCTGAGTCCTTCTCAGGGCCTGGCAACTTAACACTGACACAACGGCGGGATCTCCTCACAGATCCCGCCGGGAACCCAGACCATGGCGCGCTGGCCTGACAATCCTCGTTCCAACTTTATCGCTCTCGGGCTGATTTTTGTGCTGTTCCCGCTGCTGGCCTGGGCGTGTGTGTGGTTTATGAAGCGGTAGGGTCATTCCGGCGAGCGGCTGGGCGTGCGCCCTCCGAGCCAACGCGCTGTGCTCGGAGGGTTAACACTCTGCCGCTCGCCGGCGCATTTTGAACTCGTGATGTTCTGAAAGATCTGATTGTGTCTAACGCTGATCCTGCCGCAAAACCTGCGGTATCGTCCGTCAATAAATCCACGCTGATGATCGTCTTCATGACGGTCTTTATCGATCTGCTGGGCTTTGGCATTGTTCTCCCGTTGCTGCCAAGATACGCCGCGTGGTTCAATGCCAGCAAGATGCAACTTGGACTGCTGATGGCCTCATTCTCCGCCATGCAGTTTCTGTTCGCTCCGATGTGGGGCGGCTTGTCAGATAGAGTCGGACGTCGCCCGATTCTGATGCTGGGACTTTGTGGCTCTGCGTTCTCGTACGGACTCTTCGGTTTTGTTTCGTCACAGGGCCGTGATTTCGCATGGCTCGGACTTGGTGCTTTGCCCTGGCTGTTTATCACCCGCATCGGTGCCGGGATTGCCGGAGCCACGATCTCAACAGCTCAGGCAGTCATCGCTGACTGCACGGGTGCTGAAAACCGCGGCAAGGGCATGGCTCTGATCGGAGCTGCTTTCGGTATCGGCTTTACCTTCGGGCCTCTGATCGGCGCAGCCTGCGTCTCCGAAGACGCTGCGGTGGCGCTCAGTGATTCGCAATTGGCGATGGTGAAGTCATGGAAGGATGATGACTCGACTACGCTGAGTTCAGCAGAATTCATTGGGTTACTAAATGACACAGAGTCATCATCGAAAGCAAAGCCGATCGAAGGAGCCAATAAAGAAGCTATCAATCTGCTTCTGCCGACGCCTCTGGCCCGCAATGAACTCAAGCGACAGTTGCTGACCCCTCCTTCTGGTCTGCCCGGTTACGTCGCGTGTACTCTGTCCGCAATCGCACTACTGCTTGCAGCGATGAAACTTCAGGAATCACGACGGCCATCCGAACAGGCTCAGCGATCAACTCATCGAGCGTTCCGGCCGAGTGAAGTTCTGCGGCACCTGACAACGCCCGGCATGTCAACAATCCTGTTCGCCGTCTTCATTACCACATTCGGCTTCGCGCAGTTTGAGAGTACTCTGTCGCTGCTGACAAGGGAATTTGGTTACGGCAGTCGCTGGAACTTTCTGCTGTATGCCTATGTCGGATTGGTGCTCACCATCGGACAAGGCATGCTGGTTCGCCGCATGCTGCCTCGCCTCGGCGAACGCCGCATGGCCTTGATCGGCGTCACGCTGATGACAACGGGCTTTGTGCTGATCGGACTGACGGGGCTGAGAATTCTTCCTCCGCCGTCACTCTGGTTTATTCTGCCGATTGTGGTGATTGGATTCTCAGCGGTGACGCCATCACTGCAGTCCTTGCTCTCTCAGGCTGCTTCCAGCGATGAACAGGGCTCTGTGCTTGGAACAGGCCAGAGCTTGTCATCACTCGCTCGAATCCTCGGACCTTTCCTGGGCATTCAATTGCTGGGCCTGTCGACCTCAATGCCCTACTTCCTCGGCGCCTGCCTCATCCTGAGTGGCGGCGCTTTGATTACTCGACTGCCGGGCAAGAAAACCGTCCAGGATGTCGCAGCGAGTGAAGGTTGAAAAGCAAATGTCCCGATACGCCACCGGGTTCACCCCGGTGGTTTACAGGCTTTTGCACCAGTACTTCATCAATCGCTGTCAGTGATCCCTCCGCCTCAAGCCCGGGCAACTATTCTTCCTTCTCTTCCGGTGGCAGCGAACGCACTCGCACGTTCTTCAAGCGTCCGGTTGTGGAATAGGTTGAAAAGCCAAACGGCTTGGATCGATCAACTTCAAACCGAGTTCCGATCTTCATGTCGGTTGTATCAACGTCAACAATCTTGGCGTCATCCAACCAGGCATGCAGATGCTTGTTCCGCACGACGATGCGGACCTTGTACCACTGGCCCTTTTCAAACGTCTGATAGCTGGTCGTTTGATTCTCTGAAGCGTCCATCCCGTTGAGGCTGGAGATTCCGCAAACGCCACCACCCCAGCCGCCCAGAATCAGAGAGCAATAGCTGTCTTTGACTGGGAACGTCAGGCCAGCGAAGAAATCACTGCCAGCTGCTCGTTGAGCTTCGTACTGGATTTCGTAGTCAACCTTCGGGATCTCCTGCTCGGTATGAATCCCCGATAGGTCGGATCCCTGACTGATCACGACTTCACCATTCTCGACGTACACTTCCCCTTCGCCGCCGAAGTTGGTGATCTTCCAGCCTTCCAGATCTTTGCCGTTGAACAACTGTTTCCAGCCGTCCTTGTCGACCTTCTTCGAATCTGATGACTTTGGCTTCTCTTCCGTCTTTTCTGCTACGGGCTTCTCTGCGGCGGGCTTTTCAGCCTTCACGTCTTCCGCTTGAATTGGTGATGATCCCACAACGGCAGCACACAGGGCTGCAGCGAAGACGGGCCTTCGGCAGAAGAAACTGAACAGGGTTGATGACATTGGTGGGACTCCTGAACGAAGGAGGATTGGGAATTTCCATGAATCATGGCTGGTTGTTGATCAATCGTAACCAGCAGCGTCAGCGAGGGAAGTCTGCAAATGAACGCAGGCAATTCCTTTCCTCAATGACATTTCGGGTTGTGAATACCCCTGAAATCAATAGCCCGCAGGCCATGCGGAACAAGCATAAACACCATTGCTCCATGAAACATTGCTATCCAGCCATTTTCTGGCGAAACTACGAGGCGCCGGGGAAAGCCGGATTGTTGTCGTTCGGAGTGACCGTTTCGTTCGCAGTGCTGGCTTTAGCCGGCATTCCAGCCTGAATTGGAACCCAAAGACCAACGAAAATCGGCACCACGAGGCAATTCGACCGCCAGGTCAGTTGGCTCAGACCGCTTCCCAGCCCCGGGAAATCCTGACGGAGCCGTTCGAAAATCGCCGATCATGCCTGCCAGAAGCAGCGCTACGCGGTAGGATTTTCGGGCAGCTTCCGCCGCATTCAAACCGGAAACAAGTGAACATTTAGGCAGTATCAACGATGACGATCTCAATGACTGACTACTTCCGGACTCGACAGTCTGACCGGAAGAAGGAAACTCGTTACATCAACGTCATCAACAAGGACAACTGCACGTCGTGCAATTCCTGCGCGACGGTGTGTCCTGTTGACTGTATCTACGAAGTCGTCAGCCCGGTTCCATCTGAAAGCTATCATCAGATCGACACCAGCCGCTGCATTGGCTGCCAGATGTGCTATCGATCGCCGAACGACAGCAGTGAGTTCTACCAACTGACGATCTGTCCGTGGAATGCGATCGACATGCTTCACAACCCGAACGTGAAGCCGGACGACAATTCCGTTCTGGAGCCTTATTACCGCGGAACGGGTTCCAAGCTTCCATGGCCAAAGCTGGAAGAGTACGGCTATCAACTGTTTCTGGACGGTGAAGTCTTCCTGCCAACGACAGAAGAAGCTCTGCACAAGTACTTCCACATTCTGCAGGAAGAAGCTTGGATGTACAGCGAAGAAGACAATATCCGGATCGTTCAGGCGGACGCCGAAACTGGTGAAGGCTTTGTTCGCTATCAAGCAACGCAGGAAGGTCGCGATCTTCTGGACTGTATGTTCCGCGGCTACAAGCGGATCTTCATGGACTAGTCCTTTGTGACGGCGATGATTTGAGGTTAACCTTATCAATCATCAAACGCGGGCCTGTGCTCTATGGACCACACACCAGCGTTTCTGATTGATGGTATGAACCCTCGAATTGATTGATCACGAAGCGCAGCAGGTCCTTATGATTTCCATTGATCTCAATGGCAAAGTAGCGGTCGTTACCGGAGGCGGGCAAGGACTGGGTAAAGCCACAGCCACCATGCTTCACAGGGCTGGCGCGGCCGTTGTAATCAATTATCTGAACGACTCGTCTGGCACGGGCAAACGTGTCGCGGAAGAAACCGCAGCAGAACTCGGTGACCGGTGCCTCGCGATCGACGCCGATGTTCGATCTCGCGATGATCTTCAACGGATGTTTACAAAGATCGAAGCGCACTTTGGTCGTGTCGATATTCTGGTCAACAACGCGGCAATCCTGCGTGACCGCACAATGAAGAATCTGTCCGACGCGGACTGGGACGATGTTATCGAAACTAATCTGTCGGCTGTCTTCAAAGTGAGTCAGACGGCCGTTCAGTTTATGAACGATGGCGGTCGAATCGTGAACATGGCGTCTATCTCGGGCGTCATCGGCTTCTTCGGCCAGGCTAACTATGCCTCAGCAAAAGCCGGCGTGATTGCTCTGACAAAAGTGCTCAGCAAAGAACTGGCCAGTCGACAGATCAACGTCAACGCCGTTGCACCAGGCGTCGTTCTGACCGAAATGGGTAAGTCCATTCCCGACCAGGCTCGCCAGCAAATGCTGGCTCAGATCCCACTCCGTCGATTCGGCGAACCCGATGAAATCGCCAGCACGATTCTCTTCCTCTGCAGTCCGCTGTCGTCTTACATCACGGGCCAGACGTTGCATGTCAATGGCGGATGGTGGGCATGACGACGCCTTTAACGAGTAAGCTGTGTTCAGCCGACGAGGCGGTTCAGCTGATTCAGAACGGCGTTACGGTGGCTTCAGGAGGTTTCGTCGGAGCCGGTCATCCGGAAGCTCTCACGGCAGCTCTCGAACGACGTTTTCTCGCCGACGGAAGCCCGGCCGATCTGACGCTCGTTTATGCGGCCGGGCAGGGCGATGGGAAGCAGCGAGGTCTCAATCACCTGGCTCATCCACGTCTGATCAAACGCGTCATCGGCGGTCATTGGGGATTGATCCCGAGACTCGGCACGATGGCTCTGGCTGGCGAGATTGAAGCCTACAATTTTCCTCAGGGAGTTATCTGCCAGCTGTTCCGTGATATCGCCGCCGGACGTCCCGGCTGCGTGACCCACGTGGGGCTGGGAACCTTTATCGATCCGATTCACTCGGGCGGACGTCTGAATGATCGCACAACAGAAGAACTAATCGAACGCATTCAGCTGCGTGGTCAAACTTGGCTGTTGTATCACGCTTTTCCCATTCATGTGGGGTTGATCCGCGCAACGGCCGCTGACCCGTTTGGCAACCTG
>CAIJTV010000011.1:0-3074 GCA_903823635.1 uncultured Planctomycetaceae bacterium | reverse complement strand
TCTGCGAGTCGTCGTGGAAAAACCTTTCGGCCGCGACCTCAAATCAGCTCAGGAACTCACCGTCCAGTTGGCTCGTCGTCTGCAGGAAAGCCAAATCTATCGTATCGACCATTATCTGGGCAAAGAGACCGTACAGAACATTTTGTTGTTCCGCTTCGGTAATGCAATTTTTGAGCCGCTGCTGAATCGAAATCATGTCGAGCATATTCAGATCACGGTGGCGGAGTCGCAGGGCATGGAAGGTGCTCGCGGAGGTTACTACGACACGTCCGGCGCGATGCGCGACGTGCTGCAGAATCACGTACTGCAGCTCCTGTGTCTGATTGCGATGGATCCGCCGTCGCTGTTTCAGGCTCGCGAAATTCGCGACGAAAAAATGAAGGTTCTTCAGGCTCTGCGTCCCGGGACCAGCGGTCCGATCGGCAACTGGGCCATTCGCGGCCAATACTCCGCCGGGCTGGTAGATCGCCAGCCCGCACTGGCCTACAGGGAAGAGCAGCGAGTCAGCCCGACATCCAATCGAGAAACCTATGTCGCCATGCGCGTGGCTCTCGATAACTGGCGCTGGGCCGGTGTTCCGTTTTATCTGCGGACCGGAAAACGGCTGCCGAAACAACTGACGGAAGTCGCCATCCAGTTCAAGAATCCGCCGCTGAATTTGTTTTCAACCGTCGAATGCGACGGTGATCTGTGTGATCTTGTGGAGACTCGTCCCAATCAGTTGATTCTTCGCATTCAACCGCAGGAAGCGATCTCGCTGCGTTTCTCCACCAAGCGGCCCGGCATGAATTATCAGGTTCAGCCCGTGTCTATGGACTTCGCGTACGACGAACACTTCGATGCGCAGTTGCCGGAAGCTTATGAGCGTCTGCTCCTGGATGTGATGCGAGGTGACTCGACGCTGTTCACTCGCAGCGATGAGCTGGAAGCTGCCTGGCGATTTGTCACGCCAATTCTGGAAGCATGGGAAGGAAGCTCATCGGCTCCTGAGTTTTATCCGGCCGGAACCTGGGGACCAGCCGCTGCAGATCGCCTGATCTCAGACAGCAAAGCCCTCTGGCGTGCACCTCGCTAAACCACGGCCCTCACCGCTGGCTTTTCGCAACCCTGCGCCACTCCCGATGTTCACTCAATGGAGCAAATCCAGAACGAGTCTGAGATGAGCGGGCAGCCACTTAACTGTGGTTGCCACTCCGTGCCCAAAAACAGTCGACTCCAATGGCAAACCAAGGACGGATTCTCCACTGGGTTGATAATTGAGCAGCAGATTCAGTCCGTCAGTATGACAGCGAGTTCCCTGTTTCCAGCGGTAACAGGTATTCCGTAGCCGGGCTGTGGGGATGAATCGAGTGTCCAGTTCGTGTACCGGCTCCACCAGATTTCTTTCCAGCAGATTCGTGAGCCTGTCATTCTCGTCCAGCGTCGCCGCTGAAACAACATCTGTGCCAGCCACCGCAAAAGCCTGAATCCAATCGCCCCATGTTGCACTCATGACATCGGGGGGAGTCTGCGGCGGAAAGAGTGGCTTCGTCAAAAATGGCGTCGCGGAATCATGCGGCCGATGATGCAGAACATGAATCAGTTGAGCACAGCCATGGACGTCCCAGCCATATCTGACGGGAGTTCCAAAGGCCACAATCACAACGCTTTGCGATAGAGGATGCGGCCCTCCGACACTTCGCAGCGCATTCTGCACGGCTTTCCAGTGCGGCTCCTTCTGTTCTCCAGCAGCGGCAAAGAATTGGTCGACCGAGTTGCGGTCATTGGCCAACAGATTAGTCAGCATCGCAAACGCGTTACCCGCATGAGAATGTCCCCAGAGCAGTATTCGCTGCCCAGGCATGGGCGGTCGAACCAGCATCTGATGAATCAGTCGCACCGCCAGATCCGCGCGAGCAAAATGATGGTTCTGGCTGGACCATGTCGGATTCAATAGTTCAACGACCGGGTCATCTCCGACGAGCGACTGAAACTGGTCGCGAAAGACCTCGGTATATGTCCCCATATCCTGAATGACGGAGTTCGTGGCAGGCTGAGTATTCTCCTGAATCATCTCGGCCATCTTTTCCAACTGCTCACCAATCAGCGGCACACCACTGCCAAGCGACTTCAACGTTTCCGCGACGGCAAACGGATCATTCCCCACGAACGTTCCATGCACCACGATGACTCGACCAATCCGCACTCGCGTATGCAATTCAGCCGCCGTCCCCGCGACTGGCTCCACGCTGCGCAGCGTCATCAGTCGCGGCGAGAGCACCGGACGCGTGGGATAATTCTGATGAGCAAAACGATTATTGGCCGGCATTCACATTTCCATCATGAACAGCGATTTTCTATCGAACCTCAAACAGAACCTTCAGTGAATCTTTCCGAATCGCATGAGCAAACGCCTTTTCTGCATCCTCCAGCGGATATCTGGCCGAGAGCAATGGCCCCACTTCGACCGCGCCCTGACTCAGTAAATCCAGAGCCTTGTCGAAGGGACCACAGCGAGAACCCAGCAGAGTAATCTCGTCGATCACAAACGGGGCCATATGAATCTTCTGGTCGGCCGCTACGGTTGTCTTCAGCACGATCGTGCCACACGGTCGAATAAGGCGTAGAGCAGTCTCCAGACCTGTCGGCGAACCCGTGCAATCAACCACAATATCGCTGGCGCGATCCAGAATAAGTTGTTCCAGTTTCAAAGCTTCGATGCCAAGGTCGGCGAGAATCTTCAATTTGAATTCATGCTTCCCGACAACTCGGACTTGGCAACCATGATGTTTCAAAACCTGAGCGCACAAATTCCCCAGCCGACCATCGCCCAGAACAGTCACTCGCTCATTGCCGCCGAGACGTAGCTGCTCAGGAATTCGACAAGCCGCCGCGACCGGTTCCACAAAGACGGCCGTTTCGTCGGAGATCTGATCAGGCACACGATGCAGGTTGACTTCCGGAATCAGAACGCTGTCAGCAAACGCACCGTCGTGAGCCACGATTCCGACGACGGTTCGATTGGGACAATGGTTGCCCAGGCGTTGTTGACACAAAGGACAGACGCCACAGGAACAATTAATCTCACCGACCAC
>CAIJTV010000010.1:0-4929 GCA_903823635.1 uncultured Planctomycetaceae bacterium | reverse complement strand
GCTTCGAACTTGGATTTGAACTCGCTCAGGGCTACCTGTTTGGCCGGGCGGAGTCCGCCGCGCACTGGATCAATTCCTGATCGACCGGATTGCCCTATTCGGTGCACAGCCTCCATATTTAGTCTCATTTTCTGTCGTTGAAACATCCCGCAAATGTTAATGCAACGCCCTCCCCAAGGCAGATCGAATGACTCCGCACTGCTGACCGCATTGCTGGCCGGAGAAAGTTTCTGGCCATCAGATCCGTCATCCATGCACGAGCTTGGTCTGCAGGAGCCATTTCTTGAAGCGATGGTTTGTCGCGTGCTTCGATCCAACGGGAACCTTTCCGGGCGAACGATTGCCGGCGAACTTTGTATCCCGTTCCGGATGATCGAAGGCCTGATGGAACGGCTGAAGAACCGTCGCATGGTCGCACATTGTGGCAGTGCCAGCCTGAATGATTACGTGTTCGGACTAACCGACGAAGGACGCCGTCGAGCTGAACAGTTTCATAGCGAGTGTTCTTATGTCGGCCCGGCTCCGGTTCCTTTAGCGGACTATGTAATCTCGGTTGAAGCTCAGGCCATCTGTGACCAGCCCGTTCGACGCGAAGAGCTGGACGATGCGTTCTACAACGTGTCGGTCTCTGAAGAACTGATGGACATGCTGGGCCCGGCGATTAACTCGGGCAGTGGTCTGTTCTTATACGGGGCTCCCGGTAACGGCAAGTCGACACTGGCTCGCTGCCTGACGAGCTGCTTCGGACAGGAAATCTGGATCCCGTATGCGATCATGGACGGGCGAGAAATCATCACGTTGTTTGATCCGGCGTATCATCAGGAAGTTCAGCAGCCAGGCGACGGATTGTCCTATGACCGACGCTGGGTTCGGATTCGTCGGCCAACGGTGATCGTTGGCGGTGAGCTGACTCTGGACAATCTTGAGATTCGCCATGACTCAACTTGCAACATTAGTGAAGCTCCACTGCAGATGAAGAGCAACTGCGGCTGCCTGCTGATCGACGACTTTGGTCGACAACGTGTTAAGCCGGAGGAACTGCTCAATCGCTGGATTATTCCTCTTGAAAACAAGCACGACTATCTGACACTGGCCACAGGAAAGAAGATTCAGGTTCCGTTTCAGCAACTGATCATATTTTCCACGAATCTTGACCCTGCCGACCTGGTGGACGAAGCCTTCCTGCGTCGTATTCCCTACCGAATTGAAGTTGACGACCCTGATGAACAGGAGTTCCATCGCCTGTTCCAGATTGCGGCGGAGAAGCTGGGCTGTAATTACGATCCGGAAGCCGTTGAGCATCTGATCAATCGTTGCTATCGCGAAGAGTCGCGTCCGATGCGCCGCTGTCATGCTCGTGACCTGTTGCTGCAGGTACGAAGTTTTTGTTTGTACCGAGGTCTGCAGTTTGAAATGCTGCCCGAGTACTTTGATCGAGTCTCCGAGTGTTTCTTTACACGTGTTCCGACTCGCCCCCTGAATGCCTCTTTTGAGATCGCTCAGCAGACTTGTCGCTGAAAGGAGCTTTCGCGTGTTAAAGACTGAAGTTCAATCGACCGCTTTGCTTGGCAACACCGAGCCACAGACTTCAAATGTATCCGGCATGACAGAAATCGCCGGCTATCGTTTGCAGGAACGTATTGGCATGGGCGGATTCGGAGAGGTCTGGCGAGCCATTGGTCCAGGCGGATTCCCCAAGGCCCTGAAGATCCTCTTCGGCAGCCGCAGTGGTCCGCAGGCGGAGACCGAACTCCGCTCGATGAACCGTATTCGCGAATTGCGACATCCGTTTCTGCTCAGCATTGAGCGAGTCGAAGTGGTTGACGGCCGAGTCGTGATTGTGAGTGAGCTGGCGGACAAAAGTCTCGACGATCGCTACCGTGAAATTATCGCTTCAGGTCAAAAGGGAATTCCTCGAGAAGAACTGATCGGATATCTTCGCGACGCCGCCGATGCGCTGGACTTTATGTCCGAACAGCATGGCTTGCAGCATCTGGATGTAAAGCCGGACAACGTGCTCCTTCAGGGCGCGCATGCAAAAATCGGTGACTTCGGTCTCACCAAAAGTCTCAATGTCACGGGGCATTCCATCGTCAACGGATTCACGCCGCTGTACGCGCCACCCGAATTATTTGACGGACATCCGGAACGTGGAAGTGATCAGTATAGTCTGGCGATCGTCTATCAGATGATGTTGACCGGAGTTGCTCCGTTTAACGGACGATCAGCTGCTCAGTTGACATCGCAGCATTTAAAAAGTCCGCCTGATCTTTCGATTCTGCATCCTTCTGATCGAGCCGTAGTCGCACGTGCTCTTTCCAAGAACCCAAAGACTCGATTTGCAAGTTGTCGACAATTCATCGACGAGCTCGCAAAACGACGTTACGCAAACTCTTCACTGCCGAAATCCGGCGGCATCCCGGAAACGGAAGCTCCACGTCCGCGCACAGAGTTCGTTGAAAATCTTCAGGATGCCAGCAACCGCGACCGCGTGATGTCTGCCGCGACACCACTGCGACCGCCGGGAAATGCGGGCCAAAGCTGGCTTGTACGCCCCACAGTTTTTATCTCTATCGGTGGGCTGGGTGCCTCCATACTTGCGGAACTGAGAACTCGCATTCAGCACGCGTATCCTGGCGGTTCACTGCCGTCCCTTCAGTTCGTCTGCATTGATGCCGATTCCGTGCATATCGATGCCATGGAACGTCGTGCGGCCAGCGAGACGACAACAACTCTGACGGCGGTAAGAACGCCACTGAAAACGTCGCACGAGTATCGCAAGGCTTCTGGCGAGCATCTGAACTGGCTCAGCAGACGCTGGCTGTTCAATGTCCCCCGTTCGGGCAAAGTCGAAGGCATGCGACCGCTCGGACGACTTGCGTTTGTTGATCATCAGGACCTGATTCGCACACAACTGGAGAAAGCCATCGATAGGGCCTTTAAGGCAGAAGCGGTCGAAGCATCGAAAAGTGCGTCACAGCTTCCATTCTCCCAGGATGCGATCGACATCGTCCTTGTGGGTTCCATTTCCGGAGGAACCTGCAGCGGATCACTTATGGATGCGGCATGGATGCTTCGTTCGATTCTTGCAGCGCGACGTCTGCCGCCCTGCTGTTTGTCGGCGATGCTGATTCATGGCACTGAAAACTTAAGTCAGACAGCCGACATGCAGGATGCGAATACTTTGAGCTTCCTGCAGGAACTTTATCACTTCAGTCTTCCGGGCGTTCAGCGTCCGGGAGCCTTAAAGAAATCAATCGGTGATCAGTCGTCCGCTATGCCGTTTGACGAGGCAGTCTTCGTTCATCTTGGCGACGATCTTGCGGATATCGATTTTAATAATGGGGCCGAGAAAGTCGCGGCCTATCTTGAACTTAGAAGTCTCACCCGCGCCCGTGCCGAAATCGATGCCTGGCGAAAAGCGTCAGCGACGCAGGATGAAGGTCACGGGAGTCTTCAATTGAGAACTTTTGGGCTGGCTAAGGTGGCCTGCGAATCGTGGGACGTCGCGAATAGTGAATCTCAGTCGCTGGCGCTGTCGCTGCTCCGTCGCTGGGTTGCTGTTTCGCCAACCGAAATTAATGAACCGATCACGCGAACGAGTCCTCTCGGGATCCTGCTGCATGAACTGGCTTTGACGGAAGAAGGCGTGGTCGAGCTTGTTCCGCGACTGTTAAACGCCGAGAGAACTCGCCGCGTCGATGAGTACGCGTCCGCCATCTGGAGCCGACTGGGTTCATTGTCCACCGTGGCAGAGATTCCAGGACTCGTCGCCGGGCTGATCAGTCAGGAGACAGGGTTAAGTGGGCAAAAGAGCGCTATTACCGCTGTTGTTGAAGATATCCGGAAAGATCTTTCCGCCGGTCTGGGACGCTCAATCACCAAAGCGGCATCTTATCTTCAGACCTTGCTGGAGACTCGCGGACGTCTTACTGCTGCGGAAAACTCCGTCACAATGCTGTTGAAATCAGTGGATCAGTCAATTGCCACAAACACGCGGCAACAATCTGAACTGCGTTCCGCATTTGCCGATCTTTGCGACTCATTGACATCTCAGTCCGGTTCGCCTCAGGGATCTGTTGACGGCAACTCTCTAAAATCATTCTCCCGGCAATATTGCATGTTGCTGGTTTGCCAGACAGTGTGTCAGAGCGTCGGCACTCATCTGCGAAATCTGCGCGATGGTATTGCAAAACTCGGCACCGAGAGACTGGCGAACGTACGCCACCGGATCAACGCGATGTCTTCGATGGGGAATGAGTCCAGATCGGGCGGCAATCCGAGCCCATCGCAGATGTTGGACGCGTTTGATGAATACCTTACAAAGAGCAGACGCTTTGAATTATCAGCACTGCTGCAAAGAGATCCTCGACCGTCAGATCTCCACGTTCTGAACTCAGAAGCGGCCAGTTTTCTTTTCCAGAGCATGGGACCACAGTCGGCTGGATTGCCGGATCCCGGTCCACAGACCACTGTCGCATTTCCAGCAACCGCACGGCCACTGCTGCGAAATCTCGGTGGCGGTCTGCGAGTCCTTGCAGCGCTCCCCGAACAGATCCCGGGAGAACCGTGGAAGCAGCGAATTCAGGCTGAGTTCGGGTCGTGCGTTTCGCTGTGCCCGATGAGTCGCACCGATATCACAGTCCTGTGTGAAGTCGAGGGCGTTGCCATCTCTGCTCTTATCGACAGCCTATCCCACCTGAAACCGAAAGTGGTGGAGCTGGCCGGACGACTGCACTCACGACAGGACATTCACTGGTAGTCCCGTGAGAGACTTCGGAAGTGGTCTTCCAACAGTGGTGACCACTCGTGGTTTTCCCGTTTTCAGCCGGCGTTGTCGCCCGGCGGTTCACTCAACAATCACCCCCTTCGCGACTGTAATTACAAGCGGTTCTCCAGGGTTGAGCAATTGAGCGCCGCTGGGTTCTG
>CAIJTV010000009.1:0-1906 GCA_903823635.1 uncultured Planctomycetaceae bacterium | reverse complement strand
GTCCGCTTTGTAAGCGACAATATTGACAGCAACATCTGGCGTGCTGTTGGAACCATGGGGCGTGGTGAGGTGCTTGGCGAGTTCTAGCCTGGCAGATTTCTGATAATGTTGACTCTCTTCCGTCACGCATGTTCAAATGCGTGATGGACTCAAAAAAGCTTCGAAAAAAAACTTGTCTAAATCGCTCCTGGAGACGCCAATCTTTTCGATGATTGGCGACTCCTGTCTGTCACAGTAGATTCGATTGCGGTTGGTGTTTCCAACCGTAACCTCCGTGGGCGTTCCGGGGCCAAGTTCAGCATTCACAGGTCGGTTTCAGAACTTGCCGCTGTGGATCGAGCCTTAGAAAACCTGACAGACGTTCGTTCCTCTGTTCTCTCCTCTTTCCTGCCATTCGCGAGGATGCTTTCTTCGATGACTCGTTTTGCGAAAATGCTTTTCCTGCCGCTCTTGCTGAACTGTATCGGCTGTAGTTCAGATCCAGGCCCCGTCGCAACAGATGAACCGAGTGTGGCTGCGTCCGGAATCGTCACGTTCAAGGGGCAACCGCTGGCAGGATATCAGGTAGTGCTGATGCCTGAAGGAGATCGGCGGCCAGCTATGGGAGTAACAGACGCTGAAGGCAAATTTGTGCTTGGGACAAACGCCCCCGGCGATGGTGCCCCACCCGGAAAAAGTAAGGTTGCCATCGTTTGGGCCGGGCCCGAAACAACTGTCGATGCGGTCGACCAATCAGCGATTGACGATCCCTCGAAAATGCCGAAACCCTCTGTCGTGATTCCAGAGACGTTTTCGAATCCTGAGACTTCAGAACTAACCGCAGAAGTCCCTGAAGCGGGAACAAGCGAACTTAAATTTGAGCTGAAGTGAATTGAGTTTTTCGCTTGATGACTCCCTGCTCGGTCGAGTCGTCTGGACAAATGAGGGTAACTCGCCTGAGAAGCCTCGCCCACAGAACGGGAGAATTTCTGTGCTAAAGATTCTGTTACAAGGCGGCTCAGTATTCATGGGCTTCCTGGCGGCGATGATCATTATCCTCTGTCCAGTCCTGGCTTATGGTCAGGGTGCTTCGGAGGTGCAGCCGGAAGATGAAGGCAACTTGGAAAGTCAGGTCTGGATCTGCGTCCTCGATCTGGAAACAAGCAAGTCTCGTCGATTGTTTGCAGTACCGGATGTGGCTCTTGCTGGATCCCCATGCGTGTCTCCGGATGAGACGCGGATTGCCTTTGACGGATCGCTGCCCGGGATGAACAGCACTTCAGACGCGAAGCTTTTTCTGTCTTCAATTGATGGCTCAGACGTTCACAGTCTTGGACAAGCGGCCATGCCATCGTGGTCACCGGACGGTGATCGGCTTCTGATCAGCCAGTACGGCGAATCTGATCATGGCGTCTGGAACCTGAAGGCGGATTGCACCGATGCTGTGCCTGTCGACGAAACTGGCTGGAGTGGCCAATGGTCGCCGGACGGCCATACGATCGTCTATCTGAAAGGACGAGACTTGATGCTTTATGATGTTCAGAAGCATTCCCGTCGACCGCTGCTCGGTGCGCAGAAAGACTTATTTCGTCGGGCCTACTTCAATCCAGCATGGTCCGCAGACAGCACGAGAGTGTACTTCAAAGCTCAGCAACAAGACGGTACATTCGCGATTTGTTCGCGGTCAGTGTCGGATGACGGTGACTTAGTTATTCATATTCAGCGGCCAACTTACGCGAATATCGGGATCGCTTTCGACGGCCGCATCATCGTTCCATTTCGATCGAAGACTTTCGGAACAGTCCAGTTGCATTCATTTGACGGCCTGAAGAAAGTGCCGTCTACCGATGCAGATGCTAGAGGCTATTTCAAAACCCGTTCAAGCATAACATCATGCAGGCGAGATGAAAGAAACCTTCGAAGAGAT
>CAIJTV010000008.1:0-3975 GCA_903823635.1 uncultured Planctomycetaceae bacterium | reverse complement strand
CGGTGACTAAATCGCGGTTGTGCGGCATTCCCGTTGATTCAATTGTTTACCACCCAGCCGCAGGCGCCGGCCTGCACGAAAGCCGGCGTCTGCGGCTGGGCGGTAAACGAAAACGGCCCCTACTCTTTGGAATCGAGAAATCTGATGGCCATTCTTTCGAGTCGGGATCTGAAGATTGCGGAAGCGATTGGTCAGATTGGGTATTGCAATCCGTTTCTGCCCGAGCGACTGGCACTGGAACGCGCGGCTCTTGGTGAGGACTTTTGTTGTGCCGATCCAGTGATCAATCTTCCGCCCAATGCGGACCTCCAGACTATCTTCCCGAACTTTGTGGCGCTGCGAGAACGCGCGGAGGTTTTGTCGGAGGCGACTCGCAGGAAGTTGCTGAGCGGCGCGATTCCGACGGAGCGAGAACTTCACGTCTATCAGAACATGACATTGTATCTGCTCTACAATCGACATCTGGCTTATTTGAATACGATCGCAACGACACCTGCAGACCGCCCGAGGACTGCTCAGAGTTCTGCAGCATGGAAGGATTTTCAAAAGGACTTCGCCTCGTATCTGCAACTTCCGGGGCTTCCGCTGCCCAAACACTTCGAGGCTCGCCACAGCTTCGCCGTGTTCTTTCAGATCCAGCGTGCCTTCAATCAGATCTTTGCATGCATCATCGGACGCTCGATGCCAATTGCCCGCCTGCGCGCTGCGGTTTGGGAATCGATTTTCACTCACGACATGGGGCGGTACGCGCGTGCCGTCTACAAGTCCATGGGAAGCATTCCGACACTGATCACCGGGAGTTCAGGAACCGGAAAGGAACTGGTCGCCAGGGCGATTGGGATGTCGAGATACATTGAGTTTGATGAAACCAGCTCGCGATTCAAAGTCGATGCGAATTCCTCGATGTATTCCGTCAACCTTTCAGCACTGTCGCCCACATTAATTGAGTCGGAGCTGTTCGGCCACAGAAAGGGATCCTTCAGCGGGGCTGTTGCCGAACGTGCAGGATGGCTGGAAGTGGCGGGCGAACAGGGGACCGTGTTTCTGGATGAGATCGGTGAACTGGATCTTTCCATTCAGGTCAAATTGCTGCGAGTCCTGCAGTCCGGCACATTCTCACGAGTCGGCGACACGGAAGAGCGGAAGTTCGCAGGCAAATTCGTGGTCGCCACAAATCGCGATCTGTCGCAAGAGATGGCGGCCGGCAGATTTCGAGAAGACCTGTACTACCGCCTGTGTGCCGACATGATTCAAACTCCCACGTTGCGTGAGCAGATTGTCGATTGCCCTGATGATCTGCACTGCCTGGCAGAATTCATCGCTCGCCGCGTTCTGACGGACCTGCCGGAAGA
This sequence comes from uncultured Planctomycetaceae bacterium, assembly GCA_903823635.1. Taxonomy (GTDB): domain Bacteria; phylum Planctomycetota; class Planctomycetia; order Planctomycetales; family Planctomycetaceae; genus SXXK01. Next base: position 2,623 of record CAIJTV010000008.1, on the reverse strand, counting down.
GGCGAAGGCTTTGGCACAGGAAGCAGTCGACTGGATCGCCGTCCAGATGGGGCCGAATTATTCATGGCCAGGTAACATCCGCGAACTGGAACAGTGTGTTCGGAACGTGATGATCCGGAAGTCGTATACACCAGTGCGGCAAAGTCCGATGGCCGTTGACGGATCCGCGCATGATCGATTTGCTCGTGATGTTGCCGCTGGCAGGTTTACTCTGGAAGAGCTTATTGAGCACTACGTTTCCATGATCTACGCCGCCGAAGAGTGCCATTACGGCCGAGCGTCGAAACGTCTGAATATGGACTGGCGAACATTGAAGCAGAAGCTGAATAAGGAACTGGTGAAGACGTTTACGACGCGATGACGTTCTTCGCGATTCGTCAGATCTGTCTTATCCGACGGATCTGAAAGATCTAACCGACCAGCAGCACTGGGAGCTCTATTTACGCTGGTTGGACAGCGACAACGCTGCGATCCGGGCGACCGCAGCCCTCTGCCTGATTCATCAGGCGAGCTTTTGCGGGCTCATCAGATCGCCGCACTGGAACAGCAGTTCCTCAGGGAAGGCAGCTACAGCGATCAGTCGATTACTGGCGATCTGCCGGTTTACTGCTGATCTTCTCTGGAGCAGGGACAATGTCTTCCAGAGGGCTCTGCAGGCGAATGGTCTGCGTCATCTGCAGCGGCGGTTCGCCTTCGTTCTGATTCAGAAGAACCTGCAACTCGTAAGTGCCTGGTGGTGGAGGTTCACGAAAGCCAAAGAAAAGTTCGTCTCTTTGTCCAGGCAACAGCCATCGGCCAAAGCCGGACTCGACGACAAATCCGCGGCCGAATTCATCGCTGAGTGAAAGACGTCCGCCCAGGGGTATGTGCCGCAGGCTGTCGTTCTGTACGGGCACTGTAAATCCTGAGCGATCATTGCTGATCACCCATTGCGGATTTCCGGGCACAAGTCGGGCTTTGCTTTCACTGTTGGTGAGCAATGCGATTGGGATCTTGTGAGTTCCTGTCGCCTCGCCGATCTCCGGCGATACGGTCAGTTTGGCGTACGCATAGCCATGCTCCGATTCATCGCGGTCAGCGGACATCGTCACGACAACCTTGCGACTTTGGCCCGGAGACAGTTCAAATCGATCCGGTCGAAGTTGCAGTGACTTGAAGAATTCTCCCTGCAGCTGTTCCGGGCTTAACTGCACCACGATCTTTTGAAGACTTCCATTCCGGATGGAAATCGATTCCATTCGACGTCCGCCTTTGCGCAGCGATAACTCGATCTGAGTAGGTTCGATGGTGACGTCTTCCGCGACACGCACAATGCGGGCGTCCTGAGCGGGGAAGTCGCCGTCGTGAATGGAAATGTCATACTCCATCTTGCGAATGAATCGACCCTGATTGGAGACTTCTGCCACCAGTGTGTAGTCACCGGCGAAAACCGGATGTGGCAGAAACTCTTCCAGTCGCAGGCGAGTCTTCGGCAGAATGCGAGCCTTGTAGCGTTCCGGTGCTGCCTGGGCGGCACGGACGGGAACAACCAGTCCGAATTTTTTTCCGACGGCCTGAGTATTCTCTTTGATCAACTGACAGTTCAGTGAAAACTCCATCGCTGTGTCTGTTGTGTTTTCGACGAAGACGCGAGCAAGGCATCGACCGTCCTGAGAGACCAGAGTTGCGTCGGGGAACTTCAACTCGCTGACCGAATCGCCTTTGACTCCGATGACATCGATGTCGACTCGCAGCAGGTACTGAGTCACAAAGCGGATACCAACTCGAGCTTCATCATCCGGGCCGTCGGTTTTCTGATCATCAAGCGGTATTTCGCGAACCAGAATTCCGTACGACAAAAACGGGGCTGTCGTGACGGGGATCCGAAGTTCCGCCATGATCTTGTGCTCTTCCGCAGCTGTCAGATCGACGGAAGCTGCACTTGTTAACCGAATAAGATCGGGAGCCGGAGCCTTTTCATCCGGCATGATAACACCGTTCTCCTGCTGCATCATTGCGACGGGACGAATTTCCAGACGTGATGCTCGATCGTGAGCTTCAATCAGAAACTCGAACTTCAGGAGTTGCCCCTTCCGTCCCTGCAGCCGGTGCACAAGCGGCTGGATCAGAAAGGCTGGCTTGACTTGTTGCTGGACTTGCACAGCCTTCAGGTCTGATGACTTTTCGACTCGCTCGTTTGGCGTTAACTCCTCAACTGGATCCTGCGCAACGGTCATGGAAAACGACAGGCAGGCCAGCAGCAGCGGAGTGAGATATCGATGAACCATGGTCGCCGTCATTTCTGCACAATTGATCCTGTGAACCGTAACCGATTGAAACGATGTACTTCGTATTTATTCGCTGCTTTTTTTGTCGCCGTTCTGTGGCGCCGTTGACTCGATTGTTGGCAGAGTGTTCGGCGTGCAGGCTGGTCCGCTCGTCACAATTCTCGGTGAAATAAAGATGACAACCTCTGCGTCCTGCTCCAGATGTTCGACCGTCTGAAACATTCTGCCAGCGTAGGGAATGCTGCCCAGAACCGGGACTCTTCCAATTCGGTCTACGGTTTGACGCTGCACGAGGCCGCCGATCACGATCGTCTCCGCATCTTTTACATTGACTGTTGTGGAAACGGTTCTGCGAT
>CAIJTV010000007.1:0-5049 GCA_903823635.1 uncultured Planctomycetaceae bacterium | reverse complement strand
GTACACCCGTTGCTCCGCCGACGGGATTCCTTTACTTCGCAGACGCACTCAACTTCACCCATGACACCTGAGTCACTAGCTGATTGAGTGCAGCAAAAGAGATGTGAGCGTTTGTCGCGTAGCGAGGTGTGTTGTTCGACGGGAATGTGGCGAGTGTTGCATCACCAACAAGGAATACATTGAAGTCCTTTGAAAGGTTATCGTACCCCGCCGTCGTTTTGCAGAAGCACATGTCGGTTGCATAACCAGTCAACAAGACATGGCGAATGCCCTGCTTCTTCAGATAGTCTCGCATCGGACCGTAGCCATCGGCGTCGTAGATCACGATGTCATCAGGATGCACCGTGATGTCGCGAGTCACCGGAATCGGCTGCTGCCAGAATCCTTCGTTGTTGTACTTCGCTCCGGCATCAAGTCCCGGGAACTGTTTGAAGTAGTCGATGACGGGTGTCTTGGTCGACACGGGAAACTCTGCCACCAGAGGCTCTCCGCGATAATCGAAGTTCTTCAGCTTCGCCGACAATTCCTTCGCGCCTTGTTCTCGTTGCTGAGCTGTCGGTGTGGAATTGACGGAGCGATAAACCAGCTTGCGGATCGGATCTTCCGTTCCCGGTAGACTAAACATCACACAGCCGACGTGTGAACGCAGCGACTTGATGAACGGATTGATGACTTCGCTGGTATGGCGAGCCGCCAAGTGGTTCTTTGTCGGCGTACAAAAATCTGCCACGCCTGCTGGTTCAGGAGTATCCCAGCCCTGCCCGTCGTCAATCCCCCATGGATGAACCATCACGACGGCCGTCTCTTTGGCCAGCAGATTATTCGGCATCTCGATGATGCCTCGAGCGTTGTACGAAAACCGCCAGGCTCGAACGGTCAAGTCTGCCCCTTCGTCATTCACCAACACCGGCGCTTCGTAACGAGTATCCTCGATCACAGGCTGAACAAATTCAGGATGATCATTCAGCAGAGGTGCCGGATCGACCAGCTTGACGAGACTGTTTTTATAAGTCCTCGTTTCCGACTGCTGCCCTGAAGCAGATGGCAGAAGAATCCCAAAGCCAATGGCCAGGATTGCACTCCGTCGAACAAGCGAATTCCAGAAAGAGCTGGTCCAGCGTTCGGTCATCGTCACGGCTCCGTGTATGCAGTAGAACGTCTGAGCAAAACATTGCCGCAGATGATAACCACTACACGCACAACCGGAAGTGAGGCAGACGTTGAGACGACTGCAAGGATGCTGGCTGCAATTGAATCCCGTCGACGGAGCGACGGGCGTACAGTAATTTCGTCGCTCCGTCGACGGGACTACGCCGCATCCTCGCGAGCAATGGTCTGGATTCGTCCCTGGGCGAGCCGCACCGTTCGGTGAGCCTGAGCCGCGATCGATTCGTCATGAGTCACCATCACGATGGTCAGCTGCTGGTTCTCATTCAGAGATTTCAGCAGATCCATGATACCTCCGCCGGTGCTGGCGTCGAGATTTCCGGTCGGCTCATCGGCCAGCAGAATCTCCGGACGACCAACAAGTGCCCGGGCAATCGCGCCGCGCTGCATTTCTCCGCCAGACAATTCTGACGGGCGATGTTTGATGCGGTGCTCAAGTCCAACCTGCTGGATCATGCTCATCGCCGCTTCGCGAATTTCTTTGCGATGACGCCAGTAGCCCAGAATCGAATGACGAATCATCAACGGTGTCATTACATTTTCAAGTAGTGACAGTTCGGGCAGCAGGTGATAAAACTGAAAGATGAAACCGAAGACATGATTTCGCAGCTGATCTCGAGCAGCCTGGTTGAGATTATCGATGCGATTCCCATCCAGTATGACTTCACCCACATCCGGTGAATCCAGCAGCCCCATCACATGCAGCAGCGTGCTCTTGCCTGAACCGCTCTGGCCGATGACGGAGATAAACTCACCGCGATGAGCAGTCAGGCCGGCTCCCTGAAGAACCGGAACCTTATGCTCGCCCCTGAAGTACGACTTCGTAATCGCTTCGGCGGAAATCAGGGGACGATTCATTTTCAGAGTCTCTGCCATGGCAAGATTCTTTGACTGAAGGAAAAACCAAGCAAGCTTATACTTTGGATCGTGTAATTTGAGGCCGTGTCTTCGCGGGAGTCTTCTTTGAGTAACTCCTGGATCGTGGCCGCGTACAGGAAATTTGTGCCCGAAACCAACTACTCAAATCGCAACGCGCGGACCGGATGCAGCCGAGCTGCTCGACGAGCAGGCAGGATACTGGCCAGCACGGCGATACTGATGGCACCAAAGGCGACAGCGATCACCATCATCGGGCTGACACTGGTTGGGATCTCGAAGAAGTAATAGATCTTTTCGTCGAAAACCTTTCGTCCGGTAATCCAGCTCAGGCCATCCTCAATCTGATTAATGTATCGCACAAACAGCAGACCGATCGCGACGCCGGCCAGGCTGCCCACGATCCCGAGGCCAAGACCATAAGACAGGAAGATTGACATCACTCCATTTGAGCTGGCTCCGAGCGATTTCAGAATGCCGATGTCTCGCGTCTTCTCCACCACGATCATGTAGAAGATCGCCAGGATACCAAAACCCGCAACGGTGATGATCAGAAACAGCAGGACATTCAGGATCGCTGTTTCAACTTCGACGGCGGACAACAGCAGTCCCTGTTTCTCTTCCCATGTTTTGATGGAAACCTGCCCCGGCGGAAACGAACGTTCCAGAGCAGCTATCACTTTCGGAGCATCAGCGTAATCTTTCAGCTTGATGTGGATTGATGTGATCGAATTATCCAGATGCATGCCTCGGCTTTTCTGCAGCTCATTGATATTCATCAGGACGATGCTGGTGTCGTATTCGTTCATGCCACTTCTGAACATATCAACGACAGTCGCGTTAATTCGCACAGGCTCTGGAGGTCGTCCGGCAGTCACGGTACTGACGATGACATCATCGCCCGGGTTCACCATCATCACTTTTTCCAGCTTGCCGGTCTCCGGGTTCTTTGCTTGAAAGCTGACCAGTCCTTCACCAAGAAAGATTCGAGCAGGAAACGGATCTGTGCGAACAGTGCTTTCGATCGGAGGCTCGGGAAGTTCATTCAGAAAGCTGTCCTGAATAATCCCATCCTTGATGACAGCATCTTCTGCGGGTGGTGTTTCATTCGCAGCGGATTCGCTGTCAAACTCAGGTGCAGCCGTTTCTTTTGTCGCATCCGCAGCTACTGGCACCATCTCATCAACAGAAGGCTCCTCAGGCAGATACAGCGATCTCTGTTCAAGGACCGCCTTACGGTATTCGGCCGCTTCCGGAGTCAGTTCCCACGCCACCGGCGTTTCGCGACTGCGCAATGCTTCACGAATAACAACACCGTCTTCGATCACCGGATTAAAGCTGTCCAGATAATCTCTCAGCGGTCCGACAGACGACTTGCCCTCAGGATCAATACCCTGAATCTGCACGGCCGATGTGTAGCTTTCGCCGGTATACGGATCCCGGAAGCTGATCATGCCGGGGATCTCGATGGTCGGAGTCATTGCCGCGATATATTGCCCGGCAGCGCCTTCAACAATATCCATCTGCGCACGAGCATTCTCGACGCCCGACATACTGCGGGATTCGATTACGATGTCGGCGATGAAGTTGTGCAGGCGATCACGCATTTCCGTTGTGAAGCCAGCCATGACGCTGTTCACAACAATCATCGTCGCAACACCCAGCATGACGCTGATAATGCACGCCAGAGCGATGTATTTGGTTCGCAGATAACGAACACACAGCAACAACTTGTACATCGAACGCACTCCGTTGCGGACGGGAACTTTCAGCCGAACCAATTGTACAACCGTGACAGGCCTCACCCGTTGAGGATTTGGCCTGTCAGAATTTCAGACACTCAGCCTTCCTGCTGTGCTGTCTTTTCCTTACCTGTTTTCTTATCAACCGGCACTTGATCTTCGTGACGAGTCAACGGGAAGAAGATGACATCCTTGATCGCATGACTGTTCGTCAGCAGCATCACCAGACGGTCAATCCCGATCCCAAGACCTCCAGCCGGTGGCATTCCGACCTTCAGTGCTTTGACGAAATCATGATCCATTTTGGCCATGGAGTCTTCAGCGGCCAGACCTGCCAACTGAGTCTTGAACAACTCCTCCTGCAGCCGTGGATCGTTCAATTCCGTGTACGCATTCGCCAGTTCCATGCCGCGAATATACAGCTCGAAGCGTTCCGCGATCGATGGATCACTCTGCTTTCGCTTTGTGAGGGGACAAATGGACGCTGGATAATCGATGACAAACACCGGGCCGCTGAGATGATCTTCAACGGTTTTTTCGAAGACTTCGTTGATGATCACGTCCGGATGGACGCCCATTGTTGCGATCCCAAACTTTTTGGCGACAGCTTCAACAGCAGTCGCATCGCTCATATCGCAACCCGCATGCTCACGAAACAGATCGGCATACTTGCGACGAGGCCATGGCGGAGTCAGGTCAATCTGATCGCCCGCATCGCCCCACGGAATAATGAGACTGTTTCCGATCGCTTTTAACGCATTGACGACGATCTGTTCGGTCAGATCCATCATCGTTTCGTAGTCACCGTAGGCCTGATAAATCTCGATCATCGTGAATTCAGGATTGTGAGTCGCATCGACTCCTTCATTCCGGAAGACGCGACCAATCTCGTAGACTCGTTCTATGCCGCCCACCATCAACCGCTTGAGGTGCAATTCAAGGGCGATGCGAAGGTAGAGCTCCATGTCCATTGCGTTGTGATGTGTCACAAACGGCCGGGCCGCAGCTCCACCAGCAACCGCGTGCAGAACAGGCGTTTCAACTTCGTGAAACCGGTTTGTTCGCAGTGTCTGCCGAATAGAGTCGATAATCGTGGACCGCTTCAGCATGCGTTCCAAAACGCCGTCGGTATAAATCAGATCCAGGTATCGCTGTCGGATGAGGATCTCTTCGTCCTTCAGACCGTGGAATTTCTCCGGCGGCTGGGTGAGCGACTTGCAGAGTACCGTCAGTTCTTTGACGAAGATTGATTTCTCGCCGGTAT
>CAIJTV010000006.1:0-3422 GCA_903823635.1 uncultured Planctomycetaceae bacterium | reverse complement strand
TCATATACTGTGTGGTCATCTTGTAGTAGTGGAAACACGCGATCGCACAAATCAAACCGGAGACAGTCACCGCGATTCGATACTGAGGCGGAACGCTACTGCGTTCGAGAAACAGATACACGGCTCCGGCACCCATTCCCACAATGCCGGCGAAGAAAAGGTAAAGAGTAATGGACTGCACGACAGAATTTGCCGCGAAGTCCATCGACAGTTGAGCAAGAATCGGAGACATCGAAAACTTCCTTTCAAACACTAGGTTGAATCAGTCGCACATCATTGGCTAGCCAATTCGTTATTGCACCGTGGCTGCTTGCGGCTACTGGATTCGCACAGAATGGGTGCAATTGAATCCAAACGGCTGAGAACTGCATTCCTGCTCTCAAGCTCAGCAACACGCTTGCAATGGAAGGAATCTCGGGCAGATCTGGCGGCTTTCCGGTTAAGCAACGTTGCTTCAAGGGTCAAGTCGATCGTGCGGCGGTAAAGTCGTTAGATTCGAGACCTTGTGCCTTACCAGAAAAAAACGAGATCGAGCGGGGATAACCCATGTTTTTGCTGGGGCACTTCGGCTTCATCAAGGCGTTGGCGAAGCTGCCCCGTTTGTGACTGCTGAGACAAACGACCTGATCACTCGGTCGTTTTGGTGACTGCCTTTTTTATGGCCTCGTTCACTCCCATCGAGCGAATCGGGAAGCCTGTCAGAGCCGTCTTGTCACGAACCATTGAGGGATTGTTCAAGCTTTCGATCAAGTGCCGACCTCGTAAGCGTCAGGAGTGACAACTGCGAACAATTCTTACCGACAAGCGGATGCGGTTGCCCGGACCGGCGACGTTCTGCGGAAGCCGATTTCACCGCTCAGCTCCGACACGCCGGAGTCGTCAAAGCTGTTTTAGTTGAACGATTTCGAGCCCGGTTCGGGGCAGAAAGCCTTTAACTTACAGCCTTAATGATCTCATCGGACATTAGTACCAGAAGTTCAAATCAGCGGGCGAACAACTTTTCTGCGACCACCTCACTGCATTGATCCTCTCGTACGCGAGATGTCTTCCGATGACTTGCGTTTGTGGGCTAAATCCGGACACTTTCGACAATTGGGAGGCGTCTCGGCTGCCGGTCGCCCCAAATCCATTTCAACCGTGATCAAGAATGAGGCCATGAGCAAGAATCGAAAAGCTGAAGTTGATGCCGCCGTGACGGACATTGACTTCAAGAAGAACGACTATCAGATTGAACTTAACACCAATCATGGCAAGATCGTGCTGAATCTGCTGCCGGATGTCGCACCGGGGCATTGCTTGAATCTCATCGGTCTCACAAAGATCGGCTACTACAACGGAGTAATGTTCCATCGAGTCATTAGTGGCTTCATGATTCAGGGCGGATGTCCTCAGGGAACAGGTACCGGTGGCCCGGGCTACACGATCAAGGCGGAGTTCAGCGCGACTCCGCACGTGGACGGGGTCCTCTCCATGGCCCGCACCAGCGATCCGAACTCTGGTGGGTCACAGTTCTTCATCTGCCTGGGAACTCAGTCATTCCTCGATCGTCAGTACACCGCATTTGGGCGAACGGCCGATGCTGACAGCCTGGCAGTTGTTCACAAGATTGGTGCCACGAAAACAGACCGAAGCGATAAGCCGCTGGAAGCAGCAACCATTCAGTCGGCCAGTGTTCTGGTCAAGCCAAAGGCCTGATTCGTACGATGGACCAGAGCCATCACGGTGTCTGAGGCCGTGATGGTTCTGAATTTGATTTTGAACTCGCGAGGGCTCCGGCGAGGTGGAAAAAGAATCGGCAGATCGAACGATGCGACGCTATTGGCTCTTTAAATCAGAACCCGATGTATTTTCGATCCATGATCTTGCCGCAAGCAAAGGCAAACGCACATCGTGGGAGGGAGTGCGAAATTATCAGGCTCGCAATATGCTGCGGGACGACATCAAGAAGGGTGACGGGGTCCTGTTCTACCACAGCAATGCGGACCCGATGTGCATCGCTGGCACTGCCGAAGTTGTGAAAGACGGTTATCCTGACTCCTTTGCCTGGCAGCCCGACCACAAATATTTTGACGAAGCATCGACCGAGAGCAAACCAGTCTGGTTCATGGTTGATATCAAGCTGGCAAAGATCTTTTCTGAACCGGTCACTCGTGCAGCCCTGGGTGAAGATCCGGTGTGTAGTCAGATGATGGTCATGAAAAAGGGCAGCCGACTCTCTATTCAACCAGTCACGGAAGCGGAATGGCTGGCAGTTCACCGGCTTGCCGACGTCGTGACCTGATCTGTGGCAGTGGTTTTTGCTGATTTCCACGGGAATCCCGTTAAAACTACTCGACCAGCGACATGTAAAACGGTCACGATGCTGCGGTCCCTGATGAATGACTGGACAAGAGAGGTCCCAAGGTTGTCGAACGAGCCTGGCTTCGCATCCAACCTGCTGCAGGGAACGTAGCTTAATCCAGTGTCAGACGGGTCATATTTCCTGAATCGCTAACTGCCCATGAGCGGAACAGATATTACTTCCAGTTACGCTCCGCTTCGAATCGCCGCGTTCACCTTTTCTTATCTCCCGATGATGACGGGGATTTCATCACTGGTGCATGAACGCATCGCCTGCCTGCTCAAGCGAGGCCATACCGTGCGGTTGTTTCATCCACAGGTGCCGGACGGTGATGAAAGTCACGCCTCAGGATCAACGGGGCTGGATGAACTTGCCGGATTGGGGAACTTCAGTGCGGTCTCGTTTCCAACAGTTCGCAATCCACTGCGCCGTTCTTTTCCGGAAGCTGCTTCCCATAAAGTCTGGGACGATTGCAAACTGCTGGAAGATTTTTCGCCAGACGTCATCACTGTCGACGAAGCCGCCGGGCTCTACGGAGCTGCTTCCGGATGGCTGAAAGGGTACGGCAAACCCGTTGGAATTCGCTATGCTCAGAAGCATAATGTTCCATGTGTCAATCTTTTGCAAACTGACTGGCAGGGTTATTGCGAACACTATATCGGAGCAACGGTGTTTCGCATTGCCATCCCCGCTGTTCGCAGAATCATGAAGCCCCTCGTCACGGGTTACGATTCAAATCTGACTCCGTCCCGCTTTTTGTCTGATCGAAATCGTGCGATCTACGGTGAGCGTGTCGAATATCTTGGCTTTCATGGCGTGGATTGCGAGCGATTCTGCCCTGGAAATACTCGTTTCAATCCGATTCCGGATGATGATTCGCCAGTAATCCTGAGCGCGGGCCGCATTGCAAGAGAGAAGAGTGTTTGGCAGCTACTGAAGGCTTTTCGACAGGTGCAGTTGAAAGTGCCCAATGCCAAATTGGTTGTTCTGGGACGTGGGCCTCTGCTGAAATCGTTTCGACATAAGGCGGCAGCCTTTGGTGGCCAGGTGCTCGTTCCCGGGGCAGTCTTTGGAGATCAAC
>CAIJTV010000005.1:0-4619 GCA_903823635.1 uncultured Planctomycetaceae bacterium | reverse complement strand
TCGGTAGTCGTTGCGAAACTCGGTTAAGAATTGTGCGCCGTTACGGCATGCTGGGAACGAGCGGCGTTAACGATTCAAGCGTGCTCGAAGGACAGTTTCATCATTTGAGGGGCTGAAGATGAATAAGAGAAAATTGGCGAAACTGGGGTATGTTGCTGCCGCTGGCGCATCGTTCCTTTTTTCAATCTCGCTTTGGTTTACCGGCAGCAAACAGGAGGGGCTTTACGTGGGGTTGTGGGTGCCATCGATACTCAGCTTCGGGACCCTCGTGCTTGGGAGCTCTCATCATGGCAAATAGCGATTTTGTAATCTTTGGTGTGGGCTGTGCGGTCTTTGCCATCGCTCTGACATCGACATTCATCGCGTTGCTTGTCAGTGATAAATCTGACGAGTAACCTCGCGGAAACTTTCCGGGTCTCGCGTTGACTGCTTCGAGTTTCCAACTGATCTGTTTGGCACTTGTTCCAACGCAGATGAACAGGTTTCATGTGCGAGGTCGATTGGCTTCTGGGACGTCTGGGTTGGCAGGTGCGACGGGATTTGTTGGCGGCAGATGACTGTCTTTGCTGGAAAGAAAGAAGATCAAACGATGTAGAAGACAGCCTGCACAGTCAACTGAGGGAGTGGTTTGGAGCTTTCGTCGATTCATGGCCACTCTGGAAGCGATACCACGTTTCCCATACTTTACCTTCTCAGCCAGCCCACTTTCAGGATGGGCTTGCTTCGCCCACACTTTTGTTCGATGGTGTGTGCTAATGTGGCGAGTGTTCAAAATACGGCTTCGATTCAGGGTGCCATGATCAGCGGACGAAGAACCGCTCACTGCTGATCGCCGATCTTTCAGTATCGCTGTGATGGGGGGACTTGCACCTCGGTTGTTGCCGCTATCGATTTGGAAGCAAAGCGTGCTTGCCAGAGGCCCTTCAAAATGCGAAAGGGTGCTTTCAAGTTTTCAATAAAACGGACTCCGGAACCATTTGCTCGCAGCAGCATGACTGTGGTGTCGTCCGACATCAGGTTACCTGGGCTTAACTCGCGAATTGCCTCCAGCAGGCGGGGGATCAGTGACTCAGGCGGTACAGAATTAAACGTGTTGACCATGTCACACACTCCCTGAGTTCCCAGCATTTTTCCGTCCCGATTCTTTGCTTCGGAAAGTGAATCCGTGTAGGCCAGTACCATATCGTTAACGTTCAATCGAAGTTTAGTCGAATGATATCCGCTGTCATCGACGACCCCAATTGGCATGTTATTCGAGGGTTTTTCATCCGTCCCTACATCACTGGAGCTCCACCGACCTGTGCGTGCGTCCCGGAACAGCGGTAGTGGATGCCCCGCATTGCAGACTGCGAGAGTTCGGGTTGGCGAAAAGAAGGTGCTGACAAGTGCGGTTGCGAAACAGCCAGTCGCCGAAATGCTCTCAAACTGAGAATTCAAAGACGCAATCAGGTGAGTCTGCTTGATGAAATTGATGTTTTCCCTCATCAAGTCGCGCAACGCCACTGCCACCGGTGCCACAGACGCTCCATGGCCACTCACGTCAGCCAGGAGCATTCTCGTGATTCTTCCCGATGCACAGGAAGAGAGATAATACACATCGCCGCCTCCAACACTGCTGCGAAAGGGCTCGCTGTGAACCCAGAGATCCAGTCCCGGTACAGAAAACTGAGACCACGTCGCTCTGTTGCCGCCCCAGACTTCCATGCACTGCATTCTTTCACTGATGGGCTGGCTCGGATTCATAAAAAACGTCTTCTAACTTTCCTGAGTTGTCGCGCGAGATCGCTGCGGACTGTGTTAACAAGGGTACCACACTTGCGTAAGGACCAAACCGCCGCCTGTCGAATTGGCAAATACCACGAAACGTACTGCCGGTAGATCTGGTCGATGCCGTTTGCGTCAGAATCGAACTTTGGCAGCGTGGGTGAGAACAACTGAAAAGGCCCGAAACAATGACCTCCTCCGGGCGAAACATCCGTCTGTGGTGAAGACATGTTCCTGCCGTCGTGTGTGTAAGGGCTCCCAAACCAATCGATGCATGGCGTTTTTCAACTGTCAGAATCTGTCGTGCAGTTCTGAAGCATGTCAGAGGCTCTATGATAAGAATGGAGACTTACATGCCCCAGCCATTCCTGAACGACGCGTCGTTCCTCGTGTCATTGCTGATTGAGAATTCGAGTGGGACATTCGAAGTGATTCTGCGTCGTATGGAGTTCGATGGAGAAGCGGGCTTTGCGCCGGTGCAATTGATCCCTCTCTCTGGTGCATCTCCCTCCATGCAAACACACCTGTCCGGGGAATGCAATGTCGATGCAGAGGTGGATGGAAGAGCTTCCGGATGTTTTTTCACAAGGCCGGACATCATTTGGATAACGTCGGAAACGTCAGGGCTGTACGCTGCTAAAATTCGCCCAAATGGCGAAGACGAGGCGGGCTAAAATATCGATGCCTACCCGAAGATTTTTTGCCAAACACTAACGCGATGGACATGAGTCAGATTGAAAACGCGTTTCGTCAAAGTGTCTTCAGGTATTCCAGCACGGCCTGCTTTTCTGGTTCGGACAATGCATTCGGGAATGTGTGACCATCGCCGCTCTTGCCGAACTGACGTGTGTCAAAATAGCTACGGCGGAACACCGGGTCGTCACTACTGTGAGGCATCTCCGACACTTGTTCAATTGTGAGTCCCACTTTTTCTTCGTCCATCCGGGTGGAAACAGGCCGCCAGACTGCTGGTCGATGGTCAGGATGCATCAGGTGCCAAAGCGTCGGAACACTGCCATTGTGCAGATAAGGTGCGCTGGCCCAGATCCCGTCGAGCGGAGGAGCAACGTAGCCATCGGGATCCGTGAGTGTCTGCTGAGCGTCTGCTTCACCGGCGTGCGTAAACCAACTGTCGGCATATTTCTTTCGGCCTTCCTCTGTAAGAGCTGTCAGCCGAACGGGATCGGTGCCAAGTTTGTCCAGCGGAACTCGCACATTTGGGTAGGTCCAATCATCGCCGTATGTTCCATGACACTTCGAACAGTTTTGGACGAACAGCGATTCTCCGCGACTGGCGAGTGTCTGATTAATGGGGCGGACATACCTTGGAGGGCGAAGCGAAGTAATGTAGGCCAGAACGTCACGAAAATTGTCTTCGTGTTTCTTGTAAAAGTCCGGGCCATTTTCCGGGACCAGTGTGAATTGCATCAGCCCACGATGCCCCTTCTCTGCGAACCCGTCGATGTACATGGCCGGCCGTTTGAAGAAGTACCACCACGGCGGTGCGTCCATGTCATGATTCACAAAGAATTTGGGCGGAGTGAAAACCAGATTCAACTGTGAGTCCCGCGCGTTCATCAACCCCATTCCGAACACAACTGCATTGGTGGTCCCGTTGGTTGTGCCCAGCGGGATAGCGATCGCGCCCAGATCCATGCGACTGGGGCGTTTCCCCTGTTGCAATTTGGTCTGAAAAGTCTCTTCCGTGAGAGACTGCAAGGCGAAGCGGTTGTTTGGCGCGCCGGGCATCGGCGTTCCATAAACGGTGCCCCCGTGACACGCGAAGCAATTCATCGACCAGCCACGGTCGGCGGTCACCACGTACTGCAGCGGTTTTCCGGAATCATCACCCGGTCGGGTTGTGAGCCCATAGCGATCGAAAGCCATGGTCCTTCGCTCCGCAGGGGAAACGATGGCTGCCTTCGACTTCAGAGGCTCCGGCCAGACTTTCCAAACGTCGTCAAACGTTGATTCGTGGAAGTCCGCTGGAATCAGCGCCGTGTCAGTCAAAAAACGGTACCCACGTTCAGCCGCTGGATTGGCCGGAGCCGCCAAATCTGACGCAAGGCTCTGCGGAATCAGGAACGCGGTGATGGCAATAAACAAGAACTGCTGCAACATGGGCTCGTGCTCGCGTGGCCTGCGAACTCAGGATCGGGGATATGCTTGTCAGGATCGATGATAGACCTGTTGTTCTTACTCGTCGCGTGGAAACTTCCTGAACACCCGATTCCATCCTTCAAAACATCAGTCTGTTGGCAAGATGGCCCACAATTCAGGACGACCCACGTTGCAGTGAACGGCCCTTGCGAGCGGACCACCGAATGCCCAGCTCAGGTAGACCACGGTCCTCGCGACATTCCACGCAATCACGTGCTGCGGGTCTTCCTTCGCAAGTGACAACAGCCTGCGTTCGGGACAGGGGATTGGCTGGAAGATGGATTCGGCCGATGCAGACCGCGTCGGATCCTGTTCTGTCAGCTCGTCGATCTCACGAATGGCCTCCTGTAATTCAATTTTGTTGACATGAGCGGCAACGCGATGATCCAATGCGAAAACGCTCTGCCGGTTAAGCGCGGGCAGTAGCAGCAAGCCCACGAACGAAAGCAGCAGGAACCAAAGGAAAGCCGTGACGAGATTGGCGACTGAAGCAATCTCGCCTCCGGATAGGAGAATCGCCACCGTGAAGCTGGTGATGTTCCATAGCATGGCCCAAAGAATACCGCGAGACCGCCCACCAGAATCTCGAGCGGCACGTCGACGTTCTATCAACAAATCCAGATTCGATGGGTTCAGACGCGTTCGCCAGTCTGATGGAATCACAATAGTCTCGAACCCCGGCATCCCAGTGATGC
>CAIJTV010000004.1:0-6219 GCA_903823635.1 uncultured Planctomycetaceae bacterium | reverse complement strand
GCGGAGTTCGGCTTCTTCGGAGTAACAGTCTTTACCTGAAGACACACACCGCGTTTCTGAGGACAGCCCTCAAGAACTGGGGTCTTTGACTTCGTGGACTGCTGTGTTCGGGGCTTCCGAATTAATTGATTAATGGTGGGCATATATCGCCAGACAAAAGCAGAAGAACCAAAAACTGAAGACGCTGAAACCACTCATACCGTGAAACGCGGAAAACGCGGCACTTTATCCACGATTCCCCTGATCGTCAACCTTGCATGTCTTCGATCACTCTAATTCGCTGATCACAGAGGATCATCCGGTGTCAAATCCGCCAGTGAAGGTGCCGAAGGACGGTCCGGATCAACACGGCGAGCCTGCAACTCCGAATTCCCCATCAAATCCTTACGAGCCGCAGCCATCCGAGCTTTTTGCTCTTCCTGTTCTCGCAAAGCGGAATCGTGGATACGAACCTGAGCATCCTGATGAAGATGGAACCCTGTTCCAGCGGGAATCAGGTGACCCAAAATCACGTTTTCCTTCAATCCAACCAGATTATCCACTTTTCCACCAAGAGCCGCTTCGGTCAGAACCTTCGTAGTCTCCTGGAAGCTGGCTGCTGAGATAAAGCTCTCGCTGGAAACCGCCGCCTTGGTAATCCCCAACAACTGAGGACTTGCCTTAGCACGCTTCAGCGAAGTGTACTTGATCGGCTTGCTGACTTCGGAGTTGACCGCTTCGATATCGGTCAACAGCACGCGATCACCAATTTCAAAGTCCGATCCGCCCGGATCCGTGACTTTACCCATGGATTCCAGCGAGTCGTTAATCTTTTTCAGTTCAAACTTATCAATCAACAAACCAGGCAGAAGATCGGTGTCACCGACGCTGTCGATTCGAACTTTGCGAAGCATCTGGGCGATGACAATCTCAATATGCTTGTCGTCGATTTCAACACGCTGGGCACGATAAACGTTTTGAACTTCGTGGAGCAGGTACTGCTGAACTTCTTCCGGGCCGCTGACCCGAAGAATGTCCTGCGGAACGAGCGGACCGCGAACAAGAGCATCGCCGGCCTTGACCATGTCGCCAGGATGAACCTGCAGGTCTTTGCCGTGAGGGATCACGTGCTCAACCTCAGTTCCGTCTGCTCCCTTGACGAGAACAATTCGCTTCCCACGCTTCTTCTCGGCTGGGACCTCAACTTCGCCGTCAATCTCCGCAACAACCGCCGGATCTTTCGGCTTACTAACTTCAAAGAGTTCGGTTACTCGCGGCAGACCTCCAGTGATGTCCTGAGTACCCGTTGATTCGCGAGGCGTCTTCGCGACGACCGTACCAGCGGAAATATAGCCACCTTCTTCAGCGTCCAGACTCGCACCTTCCGGGAGGTAATAGAAGTCGAGAATCTTGCCATTCCCATCTTCCAC
Source organism: uncultured Planctomycetaceae bacterium (assembly GCA_903823635.1). GTDB lineage: Bacteria > Planctomycetota > Planctomycetia > Planctomycetales > Planctomycetaceae > SXXK01. Next base: position 4,810 of record CAIJTV010000004.1, on the reverse strand, counting down.
GATCACCTGCGGATGCAGTCCTGCTTTGTGCTCCATGATCGTACGACGCATCGTTCCGGATTGCTCCCTCTCGGTACGCATCGACTGGCCCTCAACCAGATCCTCGAGACGTACACGACCGCCAACCTGAGCAATAATCGGGATGGAGTGCGGATCCCAGGTACACAGCACGTCGTTTGGTTTGACCTGCTGGTTCTCTGTTACCGACAGCACAGCACCGTTCGGTACACGCTGCTTTTCAACTTCGCGACCTCGATCGTCCACGATGCTGATTTCACCGTTTCGACCCAGAACAACCTGACGGCCTTCCGCGTTGATAACGCTGCGAATACGAGTAAACCGAACCTGACCAGCTCGCTTCGCAAACAGCTCGCTGGTTTCGACGTCCTTGGACGCCACACCACCGATGTGGAATGTTCGCATTGTCAACTGAGTACCAGGCTCACCAATACTCTGTGCGGCGATGATCCCAACAGCCATACCCATTTCAACAAGATCGCCTGTCGAAAGGTCCATGCCGTAGCACTGCTGGCAAAGACCCAGCGTACACTCGCAAGTCATCGGGCTGCGAACCTGAATTCGCTCCAGACCCATTTCTTCAATCTTACGAGCTTTCTCGACGGTAATCAGATCACCTTCTCGAACGATCGGCTCTTCAGTGATCAGATTCACGATATTAGTTCGACTTACGCGACCACGAATTGCATCAGCAAGCCCCACTTCGACCTTTTCACCGCGATAGACAACCCCGCGTGTCAGGCCCTTCGTCGTCTTGCAGTCATGCATCGTTATGACCATATTCTGGCAGATATCCGCCAGTTTACGGGTCAGGTAACCGCTGTCCGCCGTCTTCAGAGCCGTGTCAGCCAGACCTTTACGAGCACCGTGAGTCGAGCTGAAGTATTCCAGCACCGACAAACCTTCTCGGAAGTTCGACTTAATCGGCGTCTCAATGATTTCGCCGCTTGGCTTGGCCATCAGTCCACGCATACCAGCCAATTGCTGAATCTGCCCGACACCGCCTCGAGCACCAGAATGCGCCATGAGGTAAATCGGGTTAACGTATGCGCCTTCTTCACGCACGTCGTCTTTCAACTGCTCCATCATGGACTTCGTAATCTCTTCACGAGCATGAGTCCAGATGTCGAGCACTTTGTTATAGCGTTCCTGATTGGTGATGATCCCTCGCTCGTAGTTCTTCATCAGCTTCAGAACAGCCTTCTCAGACTCGCCAATTACCTTCTCCTTGTTCGGAGCTGTTCTCAGGTCACTGACACCGAAGGATAGACCGCTTTCCGTTGAGGCACGAAATCCGGCACTCTTCATGCGGTCCAGAAGTTCGATCGTTTCGCGGCGACCAAGCTCGAGGTAGCAGTCTGAAATCACGCGAGCCAGATCCTTGCTGCCCAAGGTCTGATTGTAGTACGACATCTTCTTCGGCAGGATGTCATTGAACATGACACGCCCTGGCGATGTTTCAACAAGGCCACCCGGACGGAAAGTCTCGGCGCCTTCACCCTTGACCCGCTTCCCGCGTGGTAATCGAAGACGAATTGTTGCGTGACGGTTCACCTTGCCTTGAGCAAACGCCATAAACACTTCTTCAGCCGACGCGAAGACCATTCCCTGTCCGGGACGATCAAGCCGCTTCATCGTGAGGTAGTAGCAACCCATCACGATGTCCTGCGACGCGCTAATGATCGGCGCACCGTTGGCAGGACTGAAAATGTTGTGCGTCGACATCATCAATGTCGTTGCTTCAATCTGGGCTTCCATCGACAGCGGCAGATGCACCGCCATCTGGTCACCGTCGAAGTCCGCATTGAATCCCTTGCACACCAAAGGATGCAAACGGATCGCGTTTCCTTCCACCAGAATCGGCTCAAAGGCCTGAATACCGATTCGGTGCAGCGTCGGAGCACGATTGAGTAGAACCGGATGGTTGCGAATCACCTCATCGAGAATATCCCACACATCTTCATCACGACGCTCAAGCATACGCTTCGCGCTCTTGATGGTGTCTGCATGACCGAGATCCTTCAATCGACGAATCACGAATGGCTGGAACAGCTCCAGAGCGATCTTCTTGGGAAGACCACACTGATGCAGCTTCAGCTCAGGACCTACAACGATAACGCTTCGAGCCGAATAGTCGACGCGTTTACCCAATAGGTTCTCGCGGAATCGTCCCTGCTTGCCCTTGATCATGTCCGTCAGCGATTTCAACGGACGGTTTGAAGATCCAAGCACCGGTCGCTTGCATCGATTGTTGTCAAACAACGCATCGACTGACTGCTGGAGCATTCGCTTTTCATTGCGAACGATGACTTCAGGAGCATTCAAGTCAACCAGCTTTTTCAAGCGGTTATTACGGTTGATAATTCGGCGATAAAGATCGTTCAGGTCGCTTGTCGCAAAGTTGCCTGAATCCAGCAGAACCAGCGGTCGCAGGTCCGGTGGAATCACTGGAATCACATCCAGAACCATCCACTCCGGCTTGTTTTCGCTGTCTCGCAACGCTTCGACAATCTTCAGCCGCTTGATCAGATCCTTGCTCTTTTGCTGACTTCCCGTCTTGGCCAGCTCAGTTCGCAATTCACCGGAAAGCTCCGCCAGCCTCATTGAAGCCAACAGCTTCTTGACAGCTTCTGCACCCATTCCGATTTCGAAATTACCATCACCGTAGTCACGTCGCGCCTGCCGTGCTTCCTCTTCGGTCAGCATCTGGCACTTCTTGAGCGGCGTGTCACCCGGCTCAATTACCACATAGTCCTGGAAGTAGATCACCTTCTCCAGAGACGTGGTCTTCATGTTCAACAGCGCACCAAGACGACTTGGCATCGACTTGAAGAACCAGATATGCACAACCGGTGCAGCCAGTTCGATATGCCCCATGCGCTTGCGGCGAACACGGCTGTGAGTCACCTTCACGCCGCAACGATCGCAAATCATGCCCTTGTACTTCATGCCGCGATACTTGCCGCAGGCGCATTCCCAGTCCTTTTCAGGTCCAAAAATACGCTCACAGAACAGACCGTCGCGCTCCGGGCGGTAGGTTCGATAGTTGATCGTCTCAGGCTTCTTGACTTCGCCGAATGACCAGCTGCGAATGTCGTGGGGACTTGCGAGACTGATTTTCACAGACGCATAGTCATTGACTCGATCAAATGTACCTTCGCTGACACTCACGCCAGAATCTCCTCTAAAGTGGAGGTTCAAAACAGCTTCCGGCCCGGAAAACCCGGGACAGAGTTCGCTATCTGTAATCAGAAATGCTTGCGACGACCCTGCAAGCCACACTTAGCTATACCAATCGATTCAACGAAGAATCAATGGACAGCCTTTTCAAGCTGCAGGTTAAGACACAGCCCCCGGATTTCATTATTCAACACGTCAAAGCTCGCCGGAGTCCCTGCTTCCAGAGTATTCTCCCCCTTGACCATGCTCTCGTAAATCTTGGTACGGCCTTCAACGTCGTCGCTCTTCACTGTGAGCAACTCCTGAAGAATGTAAGCCGCCCCGTACGCTTCCAAAGCCCAGACTTCCATTTCCCCGAATCGCTGCCCGCCGAAGCGAGCCTTACCACCCAGAGGCTGCTGAGTAATAAGCGAGTAAGGACCAGTGGCTCGAGCATGAACCTTGTCATCAACGAGGTGATGAAGCTTCAACATGTAGATGTAACCGACGGTGGTTCGCTGTTCCTGTTTTTCACCGGTACGACCGTCATGCAGAAACGCCTTGCCGTCTTCCGGAAGCCCGGCTTCTCGCAAAGCTTCCTTCACTTCATCTTCGCCGGCACCATCAAACACTGGACAAATCGCCCGATATCCCAGCTTTCCTGCCGCCCAACCGAGGTGAGTTTCCAGAATCTGCCCGACGTTCATTCGGCTTGGTACGCCCAGTGGATTCAAAATGATGTCCACAGGTGTTCCATCAGCAAGGAACGGCATGTCTTCGATTGGCAGAACCTTGGAGATAACCCCCTTGTTTCCGTGCCGACCGGCCATTTTGTCCCCGACAGAGATCTGTCGTTTCGAAGCCACATAGACCTTCACCATCTGCAGCACACCACTTGGCAGCTCATCGCCACGCTTCATGCTGTTGAGCCGATGATCTTCACGGTCGATGACATCCTCAACAAGAATCCAGCTTTCACGCACCACTTTGCGAGCAGCCGTCTTCTTCTGCGGGCTTCGAAGATCCATCTCCTCGAAATGGTTGTGGAATCTTCTGGCATAGTCGGCAACGATCTTGCAGTCTTCCTGCTTAGACAGAGGACGACCGTCCTGGTCCATGACCGGCTGCTCAAGAGCTGCCTCAAGTTCAACCAGGAATGTCTTGAAGGCAGCAGCGATTGCTGTCTCGCCTTCCTTCTCCACCTTTTTCAAGTCGTCTTCGAACCGCTTACGTTCAATCTCGGACAGGCTCATTCGACGTGAGAATTTTTCGGTGTGAATGACGATACCACCGACACCGCTCGGTACTTCGAGACTCTCGTTCTTTACGTCTTCCCCGGCACGACCAAAAATCGCATGCAGAAGCTTTTCTTCGGGCGTCAATTCTGACTTGGCCTTCGGTGACACTTTACCGACCAGGATGTCTCCCGGATTAACACGCGTACCGACTTTAACAACCCCGGTATCGTCAAGATGCCGCAAGGCCTTTTCACTGACGTTCGGAATGTCCCGGGTAAACTCTTCCCGTCCAAGCTTCGTTTCACGGATCTCGACATCAAATTCATCAAGATGAATCGACGTGTATACATCCTCTTTCACTAAACGCTCAGATAGAATGATTGCGTCTTCGAAGT
>CAIJTV010000003.1:0-10328 GCA_903823635.1 uncultured Planctomycetaceae bacterium | reverse complement strand
CAGCGTTTCACGAGTTCTCTCAGAAGAGATCATCGTGGAGGCTTTCATTGACAGAATCATGGCCGTAATCGCCCACATCAGAAACAGGAGCACTCGCAGGCCATCAAAGTCTGCTGACATGGAAAACGTGGCCGTGGCGAGACAAATGAAAAGAACTGGTCCTTCCAGCACAATCAGGACTCGAAATAAATACCGAGCCTTCCCGAGCGACTTCTTGGATCGTTCTCGCCAGGCCACCGGGTCAAATGCCGGCAGCGAGTCATAGTCTTTTATCAGAACAACACCGCCGGTCGTGTTGTCGTTCAGCTTTGTAAAGAACGTGTCGACCCGCTTGAAGACTCGCAGCAACACCGATGACGAAGACACGAACGCGCGGCGGATGAGAAAGAATCGAGCCAGCAGGACAAAGAACCCCGAAGCCATCAGCGAAGGGACAGACATCGAGATCAACAACATGACTCGAGTCATCACCTGGCCACCTGAGGCTACAGAAGTTTCCCGCAGTGCTTCGAACAGCATCTGTTGCAGCCATCCGCGGTTCGACATGTAAACGTTGTACTCGTTCATCCCGCCAAACGCGAAATTCCAGACATCAAAAGGCGTGACCACCGGATAAAAATAGCCTAACCCCAGGATTTGCGTAAACATGACGATCATTCCTACGACGATGTAGGAGCAGATAAATGCCGACGCGGTTGTCGAGAACCACGAACTACACAGCAATCCAATGCTGGCATAGAAAACGCACTCACACAGCAACAGCCACAGAGTGCTCAATAGCACAGTCGTATCCACGCCACCCAGTGAATAGACAAACGCCAGAACCGGGAACGTCAGCAACAGAAAGGTCAGCATCGGAACCAGCCGACTGGCTAGCTTCTCCAGAATGATCGTCATCGGTGAAAGACGAGTCACGAAGAGCGTGCCCAGAGTGTTCCGCTCTTTTTCAATCGTGACAGCACCACAAATGAGTGCTGGCATTAACAACTGAACGCTGTGGAACAACATCGGTACCAGAGCACTGAAGATAACTCCACCACTGCCGTTGAACTTATTTGGTACCCAGCCACCGCCAGGATTTGCAGTCTGCGAGATGACCTGCATCACTCGAAAGTATTGCACCATCACAATGGAAAGGATGATAATCGCCCCTGCGAAACGGACGATGTACGTTCGCCGACGATTCGACAACTCGATCAATTCTCGTCGCAACAGCGGAAGTTCAGGAATCAGGCGAAGCAGGCTCACGCGGTTTTCCCTTCCGTCAGCTTCATGAACGCCGTCTCCATGTCCATCGCTTCCGGCTGAAACATCGTCAGCCGAGCTTTCTCCTCAACAAGTGCCTGGTGCAGATCGCCAACCGAAAGCTGATCTTCATGCAGACGAATCTCCCAGCGATCGACCTGCTTTTCTACCGTCTCGACGCCCGCGATGCGTTGCACGCGTTCCATCAGATCCGCAGCCGGATTCTCAATGCGCACGTGAACGACTCGACGAACCTGCAGTTGCCGATAGATATCATTCACCGACCCCTGCGCGACCATCTTGCCAAGTTCCACGATGCCGATTCGTGTACAAAGCTGACTGAGTTCCGACAGAATATGACTGCTGATCAGAATCGTCTTGCCCATCTCGCGCAGGGCTTTCAATAGCTCTCGCATTTCGATTCGGGCACGAGGATCAAGGCCGCTGGAGGGTTCGTCGAGCAACAGCACCTGAGGATCATGCAGGAGTACTCGAGCCAGCGCCAGGCGTTGTTTCATTCCGCGTGACAATCCGTCAACCGGCGAATTGGCTTTGTGAGTCATGTCGGTCAGCGTCAAAACATCGTCAATGGTGCCTTTTCGTTTTGACACCGGCAGTTTGTAAGCGGCTGCAAAAAAATGCAGGTACTCAAGGGCGGTCAGGTCTTCGTAGACTCCGAAGAAGTCCGGCACAAAGCCCATCACATCGCGGACCTTCTGAGCCTGACTCAACACATCCAGGCCACATACCAAAGCAAGTCCGCGAAACTTAGGCTGCAGGGTCGCGAGTACTCGAAAGGTTGAAGACTTGCCCGCACCGTTTGGTCCGATGAATCCAAAAACTTCGCCCTGAGGAATGTCGAGCGATATGCCTTTCACGGCCTCAAACTTGCCGTAGCTGACTCGCAGATCCCGAATGCAGATCGCCAGAGGAGTAATCTTCCCGCTCGCCACCGGCGCTGAAGAATTTGCATTCGGAGTTGACGCGAAAACATCCGGCGAATTACTTGAGGCTTGCATAGTTCAACACATTCGTTGTTCAACGCACTTTATAGTTCAGAACAGTCAATCAAGATGTTGTTCAGGACGCGGATCCTTGTCGCGTCAAATTTTGTCCAGCAATCTGGACGCAATGCCCGGCCAGGTTAAAAATCTTTGGCGGTCCGGGCTATTGCTGATGTCGGTGTACTCTTGTTTCGCGAGGAATATCTGCCCATCGATTCCGCGTTCTCGTTTAACAGCAAGCCGCAGGCGGAGGTAAAATCGAGCAACGACGACCGCAGCTTGCCGTTGAACGATTAAATCAACACCCCGTTTGTATCCATCGCTATCATCAAGCCTCGCCCGATAAAAACCGCCCCAAGCGCGGATTCTAGAAGCCTCAATCGGCGATGTCGAGAAGGCCGAATAGGGAGACCTTTTCGATTACGAAGTGAACAGCAGGTAGATCAACTGCTCCGTCGGGAACTCAGTGAATCCGAGCGTATTCAATCAAGCGTGAAACGAGTGTCGTGAATTACAGCAAATTTTGCCGAAGGGCAATTTCAGTGATGCTTGCCCGCGTTTCTGGTGAGTCCTCTGCCGTGATGTACCTTCTCGCTGTATTTCTCCTTCTTTTCACCGCCTGGATGTTTCTCGGCTGGATGATCGGAGAATCGCGCGATATCCGGTGGATGCGAAACTGGTGTGCCGGGATTTTTGTCGTGATGGCGATTCTTATCTGCCTCGGTGGAGGAGCCGTTTTCGCACGCCGGTCGACGCAAGCCTCCTGCCGCGCATCACTCGAACAATTTGCCAGGCTGCTGGAAGAACGCGCCGAAGAGGGCCGAATTCAGGACGTTCGCGATGCGATTGGTCACCTCGCCAAAAGGCCGGATGAATGGTCCAGCCATAGCCCGGATATCCTCAGCCGCATCAATGAGGTCACGCAAGCCCTCGAAAAGACGACCCTGAACCGAGTCGCGACGAAGGCTTCCGGACAAAAAGCAGCCCATTAAGCCTGTCTTTTCGCCCTCGCGAAACGGCGATTGCAGGTCGTAAAAAACTTGTCACCGTTCATCGCCCTGCGACAGCGTACGGCGTATTTGTCTGGTAAGTGCGATCCTCGCCGCGTATAAATAGGTGAGAAACAAGGTCGTTCGTCGAACTGATCTGCAGGCCATTCTTTTCTTCCCGAAGCCCTGCCTCTCATTCTGCTGGACAATGTGCATGATGATTCATGGCTCACAGATCCGAACCGCGATGGTCGCGATGCTGCTGTGTCTGGGCTTCGGTTTCGCAAACGCTCAGGACGATCCCTCGCAGCGGCCCCTGCCGTTGCCGGAACGTGGCGTAGCTGATCTGCCGCAGCACATGGAATTGCTGAAACGTTTGCGGTCGCTTGTAGAATCTCAGCAGAAGAATTCCGAGCAAGCACAGAAGGAATCAGACACAGGACCCGAATTGCCGTCACCCGCTGATGCCCCTTCATCGCAGCAGAAAAAGAACGAAGCGACTCCTGAGAAATCTCCCTTTCAGCCTCAACAACTGCAGCAGTTTCAGGAAGCCCTGAAGAATCTCGCCAGCAAATTGCCGCCAGGGTTCGTGCCGCCGGATCTAAGTTCTGTGCCGCCCGATCAGCTTCGCAAAGCCATGGAGAATCCTGCGGTGCAACAGCAGATGAAGCAGATGCTGGAGCAATTCGCAAAGGACGGTGTGTTGCCAAAACCTGGCGACAACGGATCGCAGTTGCCTGTTCCGCCGCAGAATGATGCGTCAACAACTCCATCACAGAATGATGGAACACAAGAAGGTTTGCGGAAGAATGAACCACGAGAAGATAATCTGAACAATCGACCGTCTCCAGGCAAACAAGAGGGTCAGAATAAGCCGTCCGAGGATGCTCAGCGGGATCCCGTGAAAAGCGATGATTCACCAGAAGTACGATCTAAGAAACCTGGCGAAGAAAATTCTCCTGGTCCCGAGGAACCAGCGACTGGCGAGTCTGCGCCAAGCGACTCTGAAACTACTGATTCCGCTAACGACGCTCCACCAGGATCTCTGCGTTCTCTTCGAAGCTTCCTGAAGAAGTTGGCGGAGGATACCGGGATGAAGTCACCGGATGCTTCTCAGGACACGCAGACTCAAGGCGAATCGGATTCCCGAGCTGCGGCAGATGAGCAAGTGATGCCGCCCGAGCCGAAGAACTCGGCCAACAATAACACTTCTTCGAGCAATAGCAGCGCCGCTTCACCACGCAGGCCGCTTCGCAAACGAGAGACTTCGAAGGCCAAAAAATCACCGTCGGCTGATTCCTCAAACAGTCCCGCACCAAACGCGAATCGCAATGAGCCTGGTCAGCTGCCAGGCACTTCTCCAAATCCTGTGACCCCGCCAAATACATCACCGGGAGCAGATGATCGGGAGAATTCCCCAGACGCGAATTCTTCAGACAGCAGCCCTGCGTTTCCGAATCCGTCATTTTCAAATCCACCACAAGGGATGAAAATTGATCCCGAAACCGCGCGGAAGCAACTTGAGGATCTTCAGAAAACGCTCGAACGCATGAAGCAGCTTGATAAAGAATCGAACTCGGGGCGGTTGCCAACAGAGGAATTGCCGTCCTCGAATCGTCAGCCTGCTCGACCCAACTCAAACGACGATGCCCGCTCCGCCGATTCAAACAGCGTTGATCCATCGCCAAACCGGAATAATCGAATGGCGAAGAAGCCTGATTCTGACAACAGCAACGGTGATCAGTTGCCGGAATCTCTGCCGGATGTTGATGAGTTTCTGCGGGAGCAGTTAAAGAACTTCAAGCTGTCTCCAGACCCAATCCCCGGCAGCAACATGGGGAACAATTCGGGAAACAAAGTATCGACGCCCGGAACGAATTGGTTAGAAGAGCGACAGTCCAATCCGAACCGAACGCCGCTAAACCTCGGAGATTCACGCCATTCAGTGCCGCAGGATCTCTACATGGAACGCCCAGTAAAGCCAGAAGATATCCAACGCTTGAAGAACACACTGCGTCGCGAGAATACTGAGCGGCTCGGCAACGATTCATCGCCACAGAGGAACGAAAAATCTGACAGGCCTCCGATTGATATCGCAAAAGAACTGGAGCAACGCGGATTCGGCGACACGCTGAAAAAGCTTGTCGAGCGTGCTAAAGAAGAAGCCAGGAAGCCTCGCACTCCATCACAGAATCCTGCCGACACTCAGGAAATCGCAGGCAACCCAGCGGGAAGTAAGTCCGCAATTGAAAACGCCATGAATGGAGCAACGGAAGCAGCGAAGAAGGCGGATCCTGAACTCAGTAAATCGATGGCGAAAATGCTGGATGGTCTGAAAGATGATCTGGTGAAGATCGCCAAAGATGCCAAGTTCAATGATCCCCCCGAAAGATCTCGCGGTGACCGTACTGCGACTCCCCCTTCGCCGTCCGAATCGAACTCGATGATCGACACACTTCGTAAGTCGGCCTCTGAGATCCTCGCCGGCCCTTCTCGATCCTCGAACTCCGGCCGCTCTGCCGCCTCAAGTCCATCCTCCGCATCGAGTGCATTCAGCGGCGAATTTGATTTCACTCCAGTGCTGGTACTTGCCGGCGTTCTGGCCGCATTGGCCATTGCGTTCTTCGGGCTTCGTCACGTCAAGTTGCGCTCCGCCAACGCAGCGGAATTGCAGTTTGCAGGTTCGCCGCTCAAGCCTGCTGATATCAATAGTCGAGCCGACGTGGTCCGCGCGTTTCATGAATTCGCCCTGCGGTCTGCTCAGTCTGTCCAATCGTGGTGGACGCATCGAACTGTGCAGCAAGCGATTCTGGAGAAAACTCCGGAATATCGAGCGGCCGTTGAAACGCTGGCCAACACTTATGAGCAGGCTCGATACCTTCCAGTCGAACAGGAACTGTCCCCGGAACAACTGGAATCCGCTCGCTCAGCATTGCAGCAATGCAGCCGAAAAAACAGCAACGGCTAGTGCTTTTTCAACGCTTAGATTTGGGGTTTCCAGAATCTGCCGGAACACGCTAGCGTCCGGTTTTGAACCGTGGGCTAGCGCACAGCGCCTGATGTGCAGAACCCGAAGTTCAAGCGTTGAAGACGCACTAGCTGCCACTCAAGCTGGTCTCAATAGGATCCTCAGCGATTCACAAGAGAATGAAGGCAGAAGAATGAACGCTGATTCGGCTTCGCGCTGTGTTTCATTCTCTTGCCTTCATTCACCTGTCTGCTGATTCTTCTACTGGACCATCATGTCAATCTCTCCCTGGTGCTTTTTCAACGCTTAGATTTGGGGTTTCCAGAATCTGCCGGAACACGCTAGCGTCCGGTTTTGAACCGTGGGCTAGCGCACAGCGCCTGATGTGCAGAACCCGAAGTTCAAGCGTTGAAGACGCACTAGCGGTCCGGTTGATTTATTCGTTTAACGACTCAAGAAACAAAGCTCATGGATATCCCGAAAATCATTCGTGCGCTGCAGATTGCGCTTCCCCCCGTTGTTCGCTGGAGCGGTGCTGTTGCGGCGCGGTTACGTCAGTTCAATATAGCCGTCGATGGCAAGTCGTCTGGAAACGCAAACACAGATGCACTGACTCTTGCAGATTTGTCAGTTCAGGAGCTTCTTGTCGCGGCGTTACGGGACGCGGATCCGATTCTGCGAACCTGCCGCATCGAAGGTGAAGAGACGACTGGCGACATGGCTCTGTTTTCAAAAGACAGCCCGCTCGCGATCTCTATCGATCCCATCGACGGAACAAAACAGTATCGGGACAAGACTGGTAATGGCTATTCGATCATTGTGCATCTTCATGACGAATCGACTCCGCATTATTCATTGGTCTTCGCGCCGGAAATGGGCCCCACAGGAACATGGGTTGAGGTCACTCCGGAGCGAATTGTCTGCGGAGCGGATGATGTCACGAAGACAGCTCGCGAAGTTCTCGATCAATTGCCAAATCTGATCGCTCGACGCGAATCGCTTGGAGCGGGAATCTATCTGATCGGCTTCCAGAAGCGGGATGCTCAGCGTGCCAGAGAAGTGGACCAACTGCAGGTCAACGGACGATCATTACAGGGCCGGACGTCCGACGAAATGCAGGGCAGTATCTATCCGCTGATGGCCACTGGCGAATATGCCGGATCGCTGATCCATTCACCCAATATCTATGACTTCCCTGTGTCCATGCATATCGCTCGAGTGCGTGGCGGTGATGCGGTCTGGGTCCACAATCGCCAGCCGGTCCACTATCGAGAACTCTGGATGGATACTCGTGCGGGAATGCTGCGGTATCCGGGAATCGTGGCGTGCAGTGAAGATGCTGCGGTCATCGACGAGCTCTGCAAACTCTCACACGCCTGGAGCACTGTTCGGTACGAGGATTGAGGCGGCTTTCAGCGTATTGCCAAGCAGCATTGCGATTGTCATCGGCCCAACTCCACCGGGAACCGGTGTAATCGCCGAAGCCACTGAGCTGGCTTCTTCGTAATGCACGTCACCGACCAGTCGTTCACCGACGCGATTGATCCCGACATCAATAACAACGGCCCCCGGTTTAATCATCGAGCCGCGCAGAAACTCGGGAATGCCAAGCGCGGCGACGATGATGTCGGCTGAGCGACAGACTTCGGCGATGTCCTTTGTTCGGCTGTGACACACAGTGACAGTGGCATCAGCACCTTTCTGAAGCAGCAGAGCGGCCATCGGTTTGCCGACGATGTCACTGCGACCAATCACGACGGCGTGTTGCCCGGAAGTCGGGATCGCCGACACTTCCAGCAAACGCATAACACCGGCGGGAGTACACGGCAGAAATCGAGGTCGCCCCTGAAGCATCAGGCCGACGTTCTCCGGATGGAAAGCGTCAACGTCTTTCGTCGGATGAATCGCGTCAAGAATCAAAGTGGCATCGATATGTTTTGGCAGAGGCAACTGGACGAGAATTCCGTGCACGGTTGGATCGGAGTTAAGCCGCAGTACGAGATCCTGTAGTTCGTTCTGCGTTGTTGTTCCGGACAGGCGATGCAAAGTGCTGGCCAGTCCGGCCTTCTGACACGCGCGTTCTTTATTGCGAACATAGACTTCACTCGCCGGATCATTGCCAACAAGCACTGCGGCCAGATGCGGCGTCACGCCCGTGCGTTCACGAAAAGCCTGCGCGGCCTGAGCGACTTCGTTGCGGGTTTGTTCGGCAATCAGTTTGCCATCAATAATCCGAGCACTCATGAGAACATCAACCCTTGCATCAAACAACAAACATCACAGACCGCGGAACAATCATTTCCGCCACCGGGCCTGCCCCGGTGGTTCATCGGCCTGTGCACCAGTCCGACATGTACTTGCGCAACACGCGCGTCATGTGAAACCTCCGGAACGTCCTCTTACATCGTGTCCACATTGTGGCCAGACGGCAAGTAGCAGTGGTTGGTTTCTTATTAATCCTGAGGGTTTACGACAGCGAGGTCAAACTCAATCGTTCTTCCGCCGGGTTCATCCCTTGAAGTTACCCGCAGCTCCGAGATCCGAACCGGAGCATTTTGTTCCGATCCAACGAAGCCATTTGAGTTTCGTCGGTGCTGAAATGCTGCCGGACAGCCTGCGATTTGGCCCCTTCCGGCTTCATGCCGGGAGTGCCAGGGTTTGGAAACTACACACTAAACACCACTTGTTCGGGTACTAATCCAGTTTCGTTCGCGTTCTTAATTTATTCCCGATCGCACGAAAGAATCCCGAGAACGAACTGCGACTGGTTGAGCTGACACTTTGCCCCTTCGCATGCTTCAATAGATCAGCCAGTAATGCATCGGCTGAGGCGTAACGGTCCGTGGGGTGACGAGCAATACAATTCAGAATAATCGTCTCCAGACCTTTCGGGATTTCACGGCAGACGTCTCGCGGTCGAACCGGCTCCGCTTCCAGAATCAGGCGGATCAATTCATCACGGTCGGAATGGTCGAAGACAGAACGCTGCAGGCAGAGTTCGTAAAGCGTCGCTCCCAGCGAGTAAATATCACATGCGGTACTCTGCTGCCCCATCAGACGTTCCGGAGCCATATACTTCAGCGTGCCAGCCACAGATCGATCTCGACCTGAAGACCCTGCAATCTTTGTTACCGGTCTGTTGGGATCAACAGCGGCCAGCGGCTGCGACAATCCAAAATCCGACACCCAAACTCGGCCTTCTGCATCCAGTAGAATATTGCCAGGCTTGATGTCGTTATGCATAATCTCGGCCGCGTGGGCAGCTCGCAAAGCCTGCGTCGCCTGAATGCCGACCTTGACGAAACTGGCCCATGATTTTCGAGTCAATCGGCGATCAGTGTCCGAAGTTGAATCCTGAATATCGGTCGGTGGGACAACTTCGGCATCTACGATCAGTCGCGGCTGGCGATGGACCTGCTGCCGTCGAATTTCACTGAGCGGAATGATCCCATCCGTTTCCTGCAGTCGCGAGATAATTCGATCGATTCCAATACCATTGACGAACTGCATGACAAAGTAACAGTACCCGTTCTCCTGGCCATAGCGAAACACGGGGACGATATTGCGATGTCTCAGTTTGGCCGCGATGCGAGCTTCTCGTTCGAATCGCTCAACCCACTCTGGCACCACGGAAACTCGCCAGGGCAGAATCTTGACCGCCACAAGATGACCGGAATGCAGATCTCGCCCCTGATAGACGACGCCCATGCCACCACGACCAACTTCCGTCAACAGTTCGCAGTTCCCCAGCCGCGTAAACGGGAAGCGATCCGGCATATTGCGACGGATCGACTGAGCTTCCTTCTGGATGCGAGCATTCTCAAGCATCGCAAGGACCGGAAACACTTCACGAATTTTTTCCGTGTGCGGAGGAAATCGTCGCGCATACAAGTCGACTGAGGGACTCTTTCCAGCTCTCAACTCTTCGACAAACTGAGATGCCAGCAATTCGAACGGAACTCGCGACCGCAGTTCATGGCTCTCGTCTCCCGACGGAATCCCCAGTAAATGAAAGCTTGTGTCTTCCGCGCCGTCAGAGTCCTTTTCGTTCATGGAGAGCTTTTCCACAGGGACGTTCCGGAGAACATCCTATCTGGGTTTCTCCTGCTTCCTTCTGCCGCT
>CAIJTV010000002.1:0-2401 GCA_903823635.1 uncultured Planctomycetaceae bacterium | reverse complement strand
TTGATGATTTCCAACTGGCGAAGCGAATGGGGTCAGGGCGACTTCCCGTTCTACTGGGTCCAATTGGCCGACTTCAGGGCGGAGAAAGCTCTCCCGGACGAAAGCGACTGGGCGGAACTGCGTGAAGCTCAGACGATGACGATGAGCAAACTGGCTCACACCGGCGAAGCTGTCATTATCGACATCGGCGAAGGAAAGGATATTCATCCGAAGAATAAACTTGACGTCGGTCGTCGTCTGGCACGCTGGGCACTGGCGAATGAATACGGGATTGATGTTCCGTTCCATAGTCCTCAGTACAAGAGCATGGAGAAGCAGGAAGCAAAGATCGTGCTGACGTTTGACTACGTCGCTCAGAGCGACAAGGGCTGGCGTCCATTTGATGTGGCTGCCCCGGTCGGGTTTGCCATTGCCGGCGAAGACAAGAAGTTCGTCTGGGCTGATGCGAAGATCCTGCCAGACGGCAAGATTGAAGTCTCCAGCAAAGACGTTCCGAATCCTGCCTCCGTACGCTATGCATGGGCTGATAACCCGGTCTGCAATATGTTCAGCAGCGCGGGCCTGCCGTTGACTCCGTTTCGCACGGATGACTGGCCAGGCGTAACGATCAACAGCAAGTAGTTTGGGGATGCGGGACTCAGGAGTGATTTCCGGGTGACACTTTGTTGTCGGAGTCATTTTTGCTTCACCGGTTTCCGTAAGTACAATCAAAGCCCGACGTCTCACTGGCGTCGGGCTTTTAGTTTGTGCAGACTGTCCTTTATTCAGCTCGCGACGACATCGCGGTATACCGCAGAGTAGTCCCCGCGAAGCCCGTGCCTCAATTCACACCGTGCACCGTACAGGCACTTCCTTTGTTGCTTGCCGACGAGATAATGTCTTCATGACACAACTTCGACAAAAATCATCCCCGAACGCTGGCCGCAAGTTCTGGGTCCAATTGCTGGCATTCGCGGTACTGGCGTTGCTCTTCTATTTGAAGCCTCGCATTGACTCGTGGGTGCAGGCACAACAACGTGGGCCGTCATCTGCGGAATCGACGGCAGATAACTCGACTACGGCTGCTGAAGATGCACAAGAGACAGCGAACTCAGCTGAAGAGACTTCTTCAGCTTCAGTCACCGGAGCAGAGGCCGAATCGGATTCAGAATCATTGCCGAAAAGCTCAGAGCCGGTGATTGTCGCATCGGCCGAAGAGCAAAAACCAGCGACGACAGAATCCAAGCCCGCCGCTCCAAAGAAGAAAAGCAACGGTGGATCTCCCATCAGGAAGATGGAACGCACGCCAGAAAAAAAGCGGCCGGAACTTTCATCACCGGAAAAGAACAATCCTCCTCCCGAAGATCAGGGCAAAGAGAAGTCTTCTGATTTAGGAAAACTGAAAGAGGTCGATTACAACGTTTTCGAATCAACGGCGGGGTTGGTGTACGTCCCGGGCGGAGCCGAAGGCCACCGACTCAAACATGTCATGCAACACGCGAAAGATAACCCGTCGAAACCGGTCCACGGTGTTTTCGATGGCGATCGCGATGAGATTCTCGCTGTGATCGATGAAGCCTTCATGAAGGCAAAAAAAGGCGGATCAGACGTTCGCAGTGAAAAGCAGAATGGCCGTCGCATCTTCACGGTGAATCTCCGCCGACGAATTGGTCAGGTTGGCGGAAGCGAGGGAGAACGCCAAGGCCATCCGGATTGTCGTTTTGTGAGGATCGTTCTGGAAAATGAAAACGAAGTGATCAGTGCTTATCCTTCGAAATCGTTTTGATCGCCCGCTGGTTGTCGCGACTCCGAACGCCTAAACTGCAGGGAGTCGCAATGGAAATCAAGGATGTCGCTGGAAAGTAACAGGATGAAAACGGAGACACAGGAGCATCCCTACGGCAAGGCCGTGGCAACGCTTATCGAAGAATTCGGACATTTGCCCGGAATCGGCCGTAAGTCGGCTGAACGGCTGGCTAATCACATCCTCTCGTGTACCGTGGCTGAAGCGAATGCACTGGCGGATGCCATTCGCAATGTGAAGACCAGCGTGAAACGCTGCAGCATGTGCTTCAATCTGACTGAGGACACGCTGTGTCGTATCTGTCGTGATCCACGCCGAGATCAACACGTTGTCTGTGTCGTGGAACAGCCCAAAGATGTCGTGGCGCTGGAATCGTCAGGGGCGTTTTCCGGACTATATCATGTATTGGGAGGACGAATTGCCCCATTGGAAGGCGTTGGCCCCGAGGATCTGACGATTCACCAATTGGTGCATCGCATTCGGAAACAAGGGATCACGGAACTGGTGATGGCGACAAATCCCACTCTCGAAGGAGACGGGACTGCTCTGTATATCACCAATCTTCTGCAGAATGACAAGGTCCGAATCACCAGACTGGCTCGCGGAATTGCTTCGGGA
>CAIJTV010000001.1:0-4795 GCA_903823635.1 uncultured Planctomycetaceae bacterium | reverse complement strand
GACCAGAGGCGTGTAGATCCTGTCCTTCCAGCACGCATCAATCGTCTCAAGTGCGTGAGTGATCGTTTCGACTGTTAAAACGTTGGTAAATGGCAGCTTGCCATCCTGAAGAAATTGCCGTCTCAGGAACCTGAACTGCTGTGATGTTCGACCGTGACTGAAACTTTCCATCCCTGGCCTCCTTGCCGTTTATGGTGCTGTCGCAGACAGCATCATACGCAAGAAAGCGGCGTCGACGTATGTTGTTGTGATTCAACAACTTGCACGTTAACTAAGTGCCATTCGTCAGATCGGCTGGAGCCACTCCGGCATGACGGACCGGAGTCGCGAAGGGAGCTTCTGTTCTGGGTAAGATCGTGAAGACCGTTGCTATTAACAAAGTCTGTTGTCAGAGGCGCGACTCCACTGGGAGGCACTTCTACGGAGTGGGATTGTGCCGCAAGCACAAGAAGCGTCAGTGAGAACTCGCTTCTGGAAGCCCGCATGCCATGAGAATTCAACGTCGAGCGGCTGCGTCTTGTTGCTCCGCAACACAGCCTGTTCAGGCTGTGCCACCCTGCCCCGACTCGCATTAGCCGAAGGTCATCAGCCCGGCAATGTTCACGCATAGGGAACTGGTTCAGGAGATGATTTCACTGACCACTTTCCCATGTACGTCCGTCAGTCGATAGTCGCGACCACTGTAACGATACGTGAGTCGCTCGTGATCGAGTCCCATCAAATGAAGAATGGTCGCGTGCAGATCATGGACATGCACACGGTCCTCCACAGCCGTCAGACCAAACTCATCCGTTGCTCCGTAACTGATCCCGCCTTTCACGCCGCCGCCAGCCATCCACGTGGTGAAGCCGTAGTGATCGTGATCACGTCCCTTCTGGCCTTCTGATGTCGGCGCCCTTCCGAATTCACCGCCCCAGACCACAAGCGTCTCTTCAAACAGCCCGCGTTGTTTGAGATCTTTGATCAGAGCAGCAATGCCTTGGTCGCAGGCTTGAGCCAATCTGCGATGTCCGTCAACGATGTTCTCATGCCCTGTATCCCATGCGATGTCGTAACCGTCGATGGAGAGAGACAGCTGAACCATGCGGACACCACGTTCGACAAGTCGGCGAGCCAGCAAGCATCCTTTGGCGTATTCGCTGTCACCGTACATCTCGAGCGTCTCTTTCGATTCCTTGCTCGTATCAAACGCGTCCGGGACGGCAAACTGCATGCGGAAGGCCATCTCCATCGTCTGAATACTGGCCTCCAGCTGAGGATCATGTTGCTGCCTTTGCAGATCCAGCTGATTGAGTCTCGTCAGCAGGTCGGCCTGATGTCGCTGGTCCAATTTAGGCAACCAGTTGTTCTTCAGGTCCTGCATAATGTGATCGGGCTTCATCTCGTGAATATTCACGTACGTTCCCGCATAAGCCCCCGGCAGAAATGCGTTACCCCAGTTGGCCAGCTTATTGCGAGGCTGCGCGCGAGGACTCATGGCGATGAAGCCGGGCAAATCCTGATTCTCGGTGCCCAGGCCATAAGTCAACCACGATCCCATACTGGGACGAGTCGGCTGCAGATGCCCGACGTTCATCATCATCATCGCGCTGGCATGTTCCGGCGTGTCGGTATGCATCGAATGGATAAAGCAGAGATCATCGACCAGTTCTGCCACGTGAGGAAATATCTCACTGACCCATCGACCGCACTGACCATGTTGCCGAAACGAATACGGCGATGGCATGAGTCCCATTTTTGTGTTTCGCAACGACTTGCGATCGACAGACTCCGGTCGCTGGCCCGCGTGTTTGGCAATTTCCGGCTTATAGTCGAACGTGTCGACCTGCGATGGCCCGCCCGGCATAAACAACTGAATCACGTGCTTCGCCTTCGGGGCGAAATGTGGAGCCCGCGGAGCCAGGGGAGAGTCTGAATTGCTCACCATGTCTGCATGAGCAACGCCAGTACCTGTGTTTGACTGCGCCAGCACACTCGCAAGGCCCAGCGTTCCAAACCCGGCTCCCAGTTGCCGCAGCGCATTACGACGATCGATCGGGCGCAGAGGATTTCGATGAAACATGGCGATTACCTCACGAACATGAATTCGTTGGAACTTAATAAGACCTGAGCGTATCTGTCCCAACTGGACAATTTGCTTCCATCACTGGCCGCACTGACAAAACTCAATCCAATTTCAAGCTCTGCAGGCTCCGGATCGCGAGCATACAGCAGCTCATACGCGTGCTGAATGCGTTCCTCATTGGAATCACTCAGCGAATGCAATCGAGCGACCAGCGCTTTGGCTCGGTCGAACATAAATGGACTGTTCATGAAAAACAGATACTGCTGCGGCACGATACTGCTGGGCCGCTGCTCGACCGTCGATCGCATCAACGGAAAATCAAACAAACGCAGAAACACATCAGATCCGAAAGCATCTCCGTTGCGTCCCACTTTCGCATACAACGTGCGACGTTTTGTTTCTGTAATGTTGTGATGAGACGGACCGCCGAGCGATGAATCCAGCTCACCCGTCACAAATAACAAAGAATCTCGCCAGGCCTCCACGTCCATACGACGAGGACTCATCCGCCACAGCAGGCGATTGTCACCGTCCGCTTTGTAAGACTTTTCGTTGTAGTCACCGCTTAATTGATAAGTGACCGAACACATGATTTGGTGATGTAAAGATTTCAGCGACCAGCCCTTGGCGACAAATTCACTGGCCAGCCAATCAAGTAATTCCGGATGAGTCGGGCTCTCACCCAGCGTTCCGAAATTGCTCGGTGTTCGTACAAGTCCGGCTCCGAAATGATGCTGCCAGATTCGATTCACGAAAACTCGAACGGTGAGCGGATTCTGAGGATCCACGATTGAGGCCGCCAATTCTTCACGACCGCTGCCTTTGCTATAACCTGTCGGCTCAGCTCCCGAGAAGATTCGCAGAAAACGACGAGGCGCCACGTCACCGGTCTTCAACAGATTACCACGCAGGGCAACCTTCATGTCGTCGTGACCGGTTTCGTGCAAAGTATGAGCTGTCTCCAGAGCGGGCGGAGCATTCTTTTGCAGCTCAGTCAGCTCGGCTTTCCATTGATCCAGCTGTGTCTGTTCTTCGGGAGTCGCTTCTTCCTTAGTGGCCTCTTCAGCTGCGGGATTCTTCTCATTCCTCGACCGCTTTGGGAACGTCTTGATCTTTTTGTTCAAGTCCTCAACCGCATGCTGGTGATCGCGAAATCGCTTGACGACATCCGCCGTTGCCAGCGGCAAATCGTGAGTCGCCGAGTTGTTAAAGATGCCGGCGAGAGAATAGTAATCCTGCTGAGGTATCGGATCGAACTTGTGATCATGGCAGCGAGCACATGAGCCTGTAATCCCCAGCAGTCCCCGCGTCAAAATGTCGACTCGATCGTCAAGCGTTTCTGCTCGCGACTGAGCAATGCTGTCCGGGTCACCTCCGTCAGATTGATACGTGGGCCCCAGCGCAAAGAAACCGGTCGCGACAGCCTGCGAGGGATCACCACTCAGATCACCGGCTATTTGCTGTCGAATAAATTCATTGATCGGCAGATCGCGATTGAAGGCATCGACAACCCAGTCGCGATATCTCCAGGCGTCGTCCAACGCTTTGTCGCCCTCCAGAAATCCGCCTCGCCCATCGCTGAACCGAGCCACATCCAGCCAATGCCGTGCCCAGCGCTGCCCGTACATTGGCGAGTTCAGCAATTGCTCGACAAGCGACTCAACCGCCTTCTGCCGATCAATCGCAGCAGCCGTCGTGAACGATTGAACCTGTTCCGGAGTCGGCGGGATCCCAATCAGATCGATAAAGATCCTTCGCGCCAGAATATGCGTGGCCGCTGGCGCCAAAGCCTGCGCTCGACGAGCGGTCACAAAGCTGTCGATGGGGTTAACCGCTTCATTTGATAATTGTACTGTACTCGCCAAGGGCACTTCCGGCCGTCGCACCGGCTGCCAGGCCCAATGACTTTGTTGAGCTTTAGCCCAGTCGAACTTCGACCAATCCTGACGCGATTCCGCTGCGGGAGTTCCAGGAGTTGACGTTGCTTCCGGCCACGGAGCCCCCATCTCAACCCACTTCGTAAGAGCCTCAATCTGACGTCGCTCGAGCTTTCGATCGGGCGGCATTTCAATGCCGTTGTATTTGACCGCCGAGATCAGCAGACTTTCCGCGGGTTTGCCAACCACCACTGCAGCACCCGATTCGCCGCCCTTGATCATGGCTTCGCGGCTGTCCACGTAAAGTCCTGCCTGTAATTCAGCCGCATCGGTGCTATGGCAATCGTAACAATGCTGAACCAGCACTGGTCGAATCTCGGCCTCGAAGAACTCAATCTGCTCTGCCGTAAATGTCGGCTTATCGACAACAGCAGGAGTCTCATCAACCGCGGAAGAAACTTCACCGATCGCGATCGCAACAACAAAGCCCCCGATCACGATGAACAGTTTTGGGATCATAGGATTTGTTGCAGCAAAACAGGTCGGCGGGAGATCGGGGCGGGGTGATCCAGGAACAGAACTGTTTCCGGATCGACAGTGAACAGTGTTTCACAAGTCCATTTTATTCGGCCTGCAAATCGATTCCAAGACGCATCATGAGAATTAGCCAACATCCGCATCTTGGTTGTGACGACCGAAATCAACTGAACATTCAGGAATCCCTTTGTGATGAAATCCAATATGTCCGAGTAAATCAAGCTTGCTCAATAGAACTTGATAGAGCCGTTAGTCACCGTCCCTGATCAGCGACTTGTAAACTCGACCCCGACGACTGAATAACGATATTGGGCCT